>JBMZCV010000009.1:0-53320 GCA_049613665.1 Chitinophagales bacterium
AAATAAGATTTTCTCCTTTTTTTCTTGCTTTTTGACACGGTTTATATTTCTAAAAAACGACAGCTCATAACTTTTTATATTTGACGCTTTTGGCTAAAAAACATGTCATTTCTTCTCTTTTTTTTGAAAAATGAACTTGCAGTTTATTAAAGAAAATACAATTACATTATGAGCAAGACAATGCTTAAACCATTATTTTTTGTGGCTATCATGGCCTTATGTTTCACAGCTTGTACTGATGGAGATGATATTATTGATGAACCTACAACATCTTTATTCGTCATAGAAAATTTTACAGTAAATGGCACAACTGAAACATTCACACTACTTGAAGGTGCTTTTGATGCCGATTACACTTTAGACAACACAACAAATTGGCTGATTTCTGGCGGTGTATTTGTAAAAAACGGTGTTACTTTAACAGTTGAAGCAGGCACAACAGTTTACGCTGCCGACGATGCTTCTATTCCTTTTATCGCAGTACGTCAAGGTGGAAAAATTGACGCTCAAGGTACTGTTAATTCGCCTATTGTTTTCACAACTGTCAGAAGCCTAACAGATGTAGCTGAAGCTGGCGATTGGGGCGGCCTTATCTTAAATGGCTATGCAAACTTAAATATCCCAGAACCAGCAGAAGGCGAAGGCGATACAGGTGCTTATGGTGGCGACGACGACAACGACAATTCAGGTACAATGCGTTATGTGCGTGTAGAATATGCAGGAAAAAAATTGGCGACTGACAATGAGCTAAACGGCTTTTCTTTCAATGGCGTAGGTAGCGGCACAACTTTAGAATATTTGCAAGCTTACAAATGTGCTGACGATGGCTTTGAGTTTTTCGGTGGCACAGTTTCTTTGAAATATGCTGTTGCGATGGGTGCTGGCGATGACTCTTTCGATTGGACTTTCGGCTGGAGTGGAAATGGGCAGTTTTGGTTAGCTGACCAACGAGGGCCAGAAGGCGATAGAGGTATCGAAGGCGACAGCAATGGCGACGACAACTTAGCAACACCTTATTCTATGCCTACTTTGAGCAACATTACGCTTATCGGTATGGCAGAGCCAGAGGACACAGACGGCGAAGCGAACACAGGTATGCGTTTGCGTGAAGGCACAAAAGGTTTTATTTACAACACCATCATAGCAGATTTTCCAAACAATGGCGTGCGTGTGAGCGACGAAGCGACGACAGTAAATATGACAAATGGCGACTTAGTAGTAGCAAACAGCGTTGTAGCAAATGTAGGCACAGCTTGGGCAGATTGTGCAAGTTTTGAGAGCGACGCAACAAATGCAACTTTGCTAAATAGCGATGCTTTATTGAACGGTGGCTACATTGGTACGGTAGAAAACAATGCTACTGACCCAACTGCTTTAGGTGCTTGGTTCGATGATGCTTCTTATATCGGTGCGGTGCAAAATGGTAACGATTGGCTAGAAGGTTGGACAGCTCAATAAACCATAAATTTTAAGTACATAGTTCTAATATGGTGTGTTATAAGGCTTCGATTTGTTTCCGAAGCCTTTTTTTTATGTTCAAAAATGACTATTTTAACGCAAAAGTTTATTATTAAATAATTGTATTTGTTTCATTAGAGTTTATTGTTTATTTTTAGAAAATGATTTCATAATAAAATATATCAAGGTAAAACATGAAAAAAATGACGAGTGAGTATCAACAGTTACTTTCTGAAATTCAAATTTTGTTAAAAAATGGTAGAAAACAATCTACTAAACAAATAAATCAAATATTAATACATACTTATTGGCAAATTGGACGTTGTATTGTTTTATTTGAACAACAAGGTAAAAAGCGAGCAAAATATGGAAAGGCACTTATTACAAAAATATCAAATGACTTGAGCAAGCATTTTGATAAAGGCTTTAGTCGTCGAAATGTTTCAAATATGCGAAATTTTTACTTGGCTTACCCAATTTGGCAGACACTGTCTGCCAAATTGAGTTGGTCACATTATATTGAATTGCTATCAATTTCAGATGATATGGCACGTTCTTTTTATGCAAAACAATGTTTAATTGATAGATGGTCTGTGCGAGAATTGAAAAGACAACGAAATTCAGCTTTATTTGAACGCCTAGCTTTGAGTAAAAATAAAAAAGAAGTGCTTAGATTAGCAAAAGAAGGCCAACAAATAAAACAAGCAAATGATGTGTTAAAAGACCCTTATGTTTTTGAATTTCTAAATTTTGAGAATAAAGAAGTCATACTCGAAAGAGATTTAGAACATGAATTGGTAGATAAACTTGGGCATTTTTTATTAGAATTAGGAAAAGGATTTGCTTTTATAGGAAAGCAGTATCGTATTACAATTGATAACCAACATTTTTATGTTGATTTGGTATTTTATCACCGCATACTCAAATGTTTTGTTTTGCTTGATTTAAAAACAGGAAAAGTAAATCATCAAGATATAGGGCAAATGAATATGTATCTCAATTATTTTCGATTAGAAGAAAATGTAGAAGGCGATGCTGCTCCTATTGGAATTGTACTTGCTGCGGATAAGAGTGAAATGTTAGTAAAATATGCTACTGCTGGCATTGATAATCAGCTTTTTGTAAGTAAATATCAATTACATTTGCCAAATAAATCGGAACTACAAGCAAAATTATTGGCTTTGTTAGAAGAACAAGTATAAATTTTTTAGCTTCCAAACCGCAAAGAAACTTTTTTTCAAAAAACATCGTTATTCAATGTGTCGTTTTCAAGAACATTTCATAATTCTTCAAAAATACGTTGTTTATGAATCAAATACTTTGGAAAAATATCGAACAGTTCAGCTTTGATACTGTTTTGAGCGATTATGGTTTTGAAACTCGTTTGGCGAGCGAAAATGCGTGGACAAAAAAATTCACGAAAAAAGCCTTGTTAGAATACAAAAAATTTATGTATCTCGCCGCCACTTCCAATACGATGGTTTCCCCTTCCGAAATTGTTGACATTGTTTGGCATCAGCATCTCATTTTTTCAAAGTCTTATCGTGAGTTTTGCCAAATTTTAGGAAAAAATGTGCAGCACATTCCCTCCACACACAACGAAGCCGAATTTGAGACTTTTCAGAAAGCAAAAATGCACACAACACGGCTTTATAAAGAAAATTTTGGTGAACAGCCCAAAGAAATTTGGGAATACAGAGATATGTATGCTCCGCTTGGATTGAGAAAGGCGAAAATAGATATAACAGTAAACCTTATCATTGGTTTGATAGCCTTTTTTATGTTGGCTAACCCAGCTTATTATCTCTTGTTGCCGACCTATCAAACCATTGGCAATCCGCTTTTTTTGCAAACTTATGTTATCTTTTTTATGCTTGCCTTTGTTTTTTTGAATCTTTTTAATCAATATTATTTAGCTAATTTTATCAAAAAAGCACCTAAATTTTCATTTTTGCATCATTTAGAAGCTTTGGAACTCATTTATATGAAAACGAAAAAGCTAGATGATGTCATTCATGCCAATTTAAACAAATTGTTACATAAAAAAACAATAACTGTAAATAGCGATGATACTCTAAAATTACAAGATGAGAATGAACCTAAAAATGTAGAAGAATATGCTACTTTCAAAAGCTTGCAACGTTTGGGAAACACCTATTATCCTGTTTTGTTAAAAGAATTATTGCCCAAGCCAACATTCCAAAATGTAGCTAATTCAGTTACTAGCTTTCGTAAACACTTTACGCAATCAAAGTTTTTTATGTCGCTATTTTCGCTCAACCTTATCTGTTTAACGGTTCTTTTAATGCTCGGTTTCGTCAGACTTTTAGCAGGTATTAACCATCAAAAACCAATTTTGTTTATCAGCATGACTATGTTTGTTTTTACAGTAGCTACCATTTATTTTTTGTGGCGACTCACACAAATTGCATTCACTCGTACTATCCCACAATTTTATATCTCAACAGTTCTGCCTAAAAAACAACAGATAAGCGATTTAGAATTAAGTTATTTTGTCATTGGCAGCAGCATACTTGCAGCCGACTTTCTCCCTTTAGTCACTTATACTCAAAAAAACAATAGTGCGGTTGCTTCTTCTTGTGGTACTTGCGGTTCGAGTTGTGGCAGTAGCTGTGGCGGCGGTTGTGGTGGTGGTTGCGGTGGCTGTGGCGGCTAGAAAAACTTTATATTTCTCAGCTTAAAAGAAAAATAGGCTTGAATTATCAAAACTTGAAAGCGAAGTTGTAAAGATTATCTTATCTTTGCAACTTCGCTTTTTTTAAGTATTTGTTCAAATACATTTGGGTATTTCGTTGAATCTAACACCTTGATTTTCAAGATATTAGCAAAAATACCCTTTGATTCATGAATGCTTTTTACCTAACTTAAAGAAAAAACATGAAAATTTCTATGATAGCCGCTGCCACCGAAAATAATGTCATTGGCAAAGATGGCGAAATGCCGTGGCATATTTCAAATGATTTAAAATATTTTATGCGAACTACTCGGCGACATCATATCGTGATGGGACGCAAAACTTTTGAAGAAACCTTTGGCGAAGAAAAACCGCTTCGCAGACGCACCAATATTGTGCTGAGTCGGCAAGAAAACTTGACTTATAAAAAAGGGGTAATTGTGGTAGATAAGCTAGAAAAGGCTTTAGAAATCGGTCGTAAAAATGGAGAAAAAGAATTATTTTTAATTGGTGGCGAGCAAATTTATCGTTTAGGAATGCCTTTTGCAGACAAAATTTATTTGACACGCATACATACCGAACTTGAAGGCGATACATTTTTTCCTATAATAGATAAAAATGCTTGGAGCTTAACAAACAGCGAAACTATCGAAGATGACCCAAAAAGTTTATATGCCTACACTTTTCAGATTTGGGAAAGACGATAAAAATACACTAGACTATTCATGTTTAAAAATATTTGACTGGGCAAAAACACACTTTTACATTTTTAAACATCTGATTATAAGCTAATTACATATTTTTTTTATTACTTTTCAATTGGCAAAAGCTCAAAAATGTTTTTTTTTGCTCAAAAAAAGAAGATTATATTTACAATATCAATTTAGTGATAAAATAACACAAACAGATATTTTTTGTCGCTAAAACTATCAAACACTACACTTTTGTCATATCATATACATAAGTGCTTGTATTGGATAGTTGCAAAAATAGAATTATAATTTTATTACTTTTTTCACGTTTTATTGAGTATATTTGTATTCGAGGTTTACAAAAAAAAGCATTTGCAATTTAGTTATGTCAGTTTTTTTCCACAAAGAAAGACTTATTTGTGTTAAAGTTGCCAAAAATTTCGTTTTTTATATAAAAATAAATATTTTTGGAACGCAAACTAAAAAGCAGCTTGCAAAAGCTAAATACTTTCAATACTAAAAAGTATTTTTAAGCGTCAAAACAACAAATTCTATCAAAGTTTAGTTTTATAAAAAAACTTACTTTTTTTGTAAATACTCCAACAATACAATGGCACTGAACCAAAGCATACTACTATTTTAAATGCCAAAACAATAGAAAAGGTATTTCTTATAGAAAGTTGGTAGCAAATGTGATGCTTGGTATAACATATTTTTTTTACATTTCAAGCTCTTTTGTTATCAATTGAGTTGATTTTTTACTATCAAAACCTAATAAATGATGAGAACGATTACACGTTTTTTACCCATTTTGTTACTTTTGCTAACAGCACAGCTTTCGGCACAAGACATACACTTTTCGCAGTTTTATTCTGCTCCTTTATTGCTCAATCCTGCGATGACAGGTAATGTGAGTGAACATTTTCGTTTAACGACAACTTACCGCAACCAGTGGTCTTCTATTCCAGCTCCTTACTCTACGGTGGCAGCTTCGGTTGATGCCTCTTTGTTGGGCTGTCAATTGGGCATGGATCATGTTGGCGTTGGTGGTGCTGTTTTCAGCGACCGTGCTGGTGATGGACGACTTTCCAATACTTCTGGCTTGATTTCGGTGGCTTATCACAAAGGTTTAGACCAAGAAAGACGCTATATGCTTTCAGGTGGTGTGCAGGCAGGTTTCGTCAATAAATCGGTGGACTTTTCTCTCCTTTATTTCGAAAATCAAATTGGGCCAGATTTAGAGTTTGACCCAACGCTTCCAAACAATGAGCCTGTCGAAAATCAAAGCTTCAACTATTTCGACCTTCGTTTTGGTGGTTTGTTCACAGCTTCTCCAAATCAAAATATGAATATGTATTTTGGAGGTTCTTACTATCACCCAACAAAACCAGGTGAGTCTTTCTTGAAAGAAGAATTGCTAGAAGGCGACGACAACTCTCTTGATGCTCGTACTGTATTTCATGGTGGTGGTAGCGTTTTCTTGAATGAGTCTTTCAGCGTTTCGCCTAGTATCTTATATATGACGCAAACGGCTTCTAACGAATTGATTTTCGGAACGGCTTTTGGCTTACATTTCAATCAAGGCAATCGCTATCGCAGAGGCAGCAGCCGTGACAATTCTGGCTTATACTTAGGTGCTTGGTATCGTTGGCAAGACGCTATCGTTTTCTTGTTAGGCGTTGATTATCAGAGCTTTAGATTTGGTTTTTCTTATGATGTAAACGTTTCTGGCTTGAAAGAAGCAACTTTAAATCAAGGTGCTGTTGAGCTTTCTTTGAGTTATACTGGCCGTATGGCAGAGTGCCAAAAGAAAACACCGACTTATTGTCCACGTTTCTAAACGATATGCTTAGTATATAAAAATGTTTTTTTGATTAAAAAAGACTGCTTTGATGAATTTTCAAAGCAGTCTTTTTTTTGTTTTTTTATGTTAAAAATCATTGTATCTTTAAGTTATTTTATTTACTTTTGAGTGACTTATTTTTTCACATAAAACATAACATCATGAATATTTTTTATTTGAAGCGATGCTTTTTAGCATTTGCTATGGCTTTTTTATGCTTACCTTTTTGTTTTATAAATGCTCAAACAGGGGAAACTTGCGAAACAGGAAACTTCCCTCCCTCAAACGATAATTGTAACACCCCTTATTCTTTAGGTGTACTCCCTAATCCTATGTCTTCAGACTGTCAATCAAATGATGGTTTAGCACTAGGCACAGCGATAAGCATTTCATCATCAAATATTTGTGCAACAGCAGATGCATCCTATAATACTATTGTGAACTGTGAATATGGCACACAAGCCGAGTTTGCAGCCGATGTTTGGTATTCTTTTGTAGCAACAGGAAATTATTTAGGTGTACAAGTAATATCTGAAGGAGACTTATTACAAATACCCAACATTAGTTTATACGAATATAATGGTTCTTGTAGCAATTTAATAGCAAGAAAATGTGTTGTCGGTGCATTAGGAACTGCTACTTTAGAAGAAGAAGCCGTCACTATTGGACAAACCTATTATTTACAAATTAGTGGAACTGACATTAATGACCAATGCGATTTTACTTTGAGTCTTAGAAGTGGTTATAATTGTAGTTTTTGTTTGTTAGAATCAAGCATTGATTTTTCTAATATTGAGCCTAGCAATAATACTTTTAATTGTGGCGAAACAATTAATATATGTTATACTATTGAAAAATATAGTTCAAATACGAATGGTTGGCTACATGGCATAGCTCCTATTTTTGGCGATGGCTGGGATTTTCCAAACTCTTTTGTTGCTGGCAATATGCCAAACTCTTGCGATGAAGATGGAGAATGGAATACTTATATGAGCGTAACAAGTTCTAGCAACAATCTTACTTACGGCCCTGGTTGGTTCTATGATAATACACAACCGTTTACAACAGTAGATAACAATCCAGGAAATAATTATGGCGATGAAAATGTGGGAAATTGCAATTGGGAATTTTGCTTTCAAATCAATACCTTGCCTTGTGATATGGCTACTGATGGCATGGATTTAAGTATTGAGTTTGAACATTACAGCGATGGAGAATCTGGCTCTTACAATATGTCGTTTTGTGAAAATGACCCTAATTTTATTTTTGAAGCTACACTCGTTAATTGTCTATCTTCTTCAAACCTTATATTCACAACTGATGACTCTAGCTGCAATCCAAATGATGCTTATGCAATAGTAAATATCACAGGCGGAACTCCTCCCTATACATATTTATGGAATACAGGGCAAACAACAGCAGTCATCACAAATCTATCAACAGGAACTTATGTTATTACAATTACAGATGCTGCAAATTGTGTTTTAGTTGATGAAATAAATATCGTTGATAAAATGCAACCAGAGATTACAAACATTCAACAAATAAATAATACAACAAATGTTATTTTAAATCCTACTGTTGCAAATGGTACAATTTACGAATGGACTTTTCAAGAAACAGCTAATGATATGCCTCAAAGCATAGCAACATCAGCCATCATTGTAGCTACACAAAACGGTATTTATACACTTACTGTTTCAAATGTAGATGGTTGTTTTGTGTCAGAAGAAATCATTATCAACAACATCGGTTTGAGCTGCCCTTTCCCTACCAATAGAACAGAAACTTTCGATATAAATGGCCCAAATACCCTTCGCTTATCGTGGAATGGAAATAATGAAGCGACAAGCTACGAAATAGCAGGTCGCAAAGTAGGTGGAAATGGCTCTTGGCTTTTTTGGAATACAACAAACACTTACCGTGAATTTTCAGGTATAAATAATGGCACTTATGAATGGTCGGTGCGTGCTATTTGCGATACTGAAAACAGCGATTGGCTAACTCCAGCCCAACAATTTATTTACAATTCGACAGGAAAAACAAACTTGCCAAACCCTTTTGATACTGAAAATACAACAACTTTGAGTCATCTGAATATCTATCCGAACCCTGCAACATCGCAAATTACCTTGCAATATGAGCAAAATATAGCAGAAAAAGAGGTGCAAATTACCATTTTCGATATGCTAGGCAAAAAAATATTGGAGCAAACGAAAGATGCAAACTTAGGCAAAAACTCAATTCTAATTGATATTAGCAATTTATCAAAAGCTTGTTATTTTGTAAAAATAGATAATGGCGTAGAGCAAATTACTAGAAAATTGATGGTTTTTTAGCGGAAAAATAATTCAAAAAACAAAAACGGCTTCTTTGATAAGTTTCAAAGAAGCCGTTTTTTTATTCCAAATACGTTTCAATTTTTTCTAAAATAATAGCTGTTCCACCAAGATGATTTTTTACATACTTGCTGGCTGCTACACTTTTTTCATTATATATAATTGGTTTTTTTTCAAAATCCAACAAAGCTTTGCTCAAATCAGTAGCATTCCGAATTGAAGTAGCTACTTTTAAGTCTATCAAATCTTTTGCCTCTTGAAAAGCATGATAATTTGTCCCAAAAAAAATAGGCATTCCAAAAACTGCTGCTTCCAATACATTGTGAATGCCTACGCCAAAACCGCCACCAATATAAGCATAATCAGCGTATTGATAAATGCTCGACAACATACCGATATTATCAATAATCAACACTTTTTTGTTCCAGGCTCTACTATTTTCCAAATTGGAATATCGCACGGTATCGTAATGCAAAGCAGTTTCTAACTCCTTCATTTGCGAATTTTTAATTTCGTGAGGAGCAATAACAAAGCAAAATTTTTCTAAAAAAATAGCTTGATGTATCAACTTGGCAATCAACATGTCGTCTTTTGGCCAACTGCTACCAATAATCATCATTTTTCGCTTGCCTTTGAAACGCTTAATAGCTGCCAAATCTTGCACACTTTTGCTATGTTCAAATACTCTATCAAAACGAGTATCTGGAGCTACGCTTGTTTGTCTGATATTTATTTTGTGCAAAAGCTCTTCCGATTTTTCATTTTGCACAAAAATATGAGTTGTTTGTTTCAAAATATTGCAAAACAAATTTCCATAAGGCTTAAAAAATATTTGAGATGGCCGAAAAATAGCCGACACAACGAAGTTAGGTATGTTTTTTTGTTTCAACTGCGTAAAATAATGATACCAAAACTCATATTTCACAAAAATAGCCAAATCAGGTTGCACAAGTTCAATGAATTTTCGTGCATTTTGTTTTGTATCTAAAGGCAAATAATAAATGTAGTCAGCTTTGTCATAATTTTTGCGAATTTCGTAGCCAGAAGGCGAAAAAAAAGTTAAGATAATAATTATATTTTCATGTTCTTTTTTAATAGCTTCTATGAGCGGCCGCCCTTGCTCAAATTCTCCTAAAGAAGCACAATGTAGCCAAACACGAGTTTCTGAATTAACCGTTTTTTTATTAAAATCTTTACTTATTTTTCTAAAAACACCTTTTCTACCTTCTATCCAAAGCTTTGCTTTTTTGTTGAAAAGTGCTGCTATACGAATTGAAAAATAGTAACAAAAAATAATTATATTATACAAAAAAAGCATAAGTAAATTTTTGGTTATCAGAATATTGGTCAATTAATTCAATGCTGCTTATTGCTTATAATCTAAAATCTTTATTTTCACGATATGCCCATTTTCTGCTCTTTCTGGCCACGGCAAAGGATTGGTGCTATCGCCTGTTGTCAAAACCCATTGTTCTTTTTCTATCAGCCCAACACCTTTTGCATATCGCTCGGTACTATACACTTTGTCGATACCATCTTCGCAGTCTTTTTGCAAAATACTTACCGTTTCATCAAAAGCCAAATTGTTGAGCATATACATTTCTGTCGTTTGTTCATATTCATATTCCCACTCCAAGCTTCGGCAAGCAGGCAACGAAATGCCATCGTAATCGAACCGAAAATAATAGCCATTTCCAAGCCATGTTTTGCCCATTCTAATCGGAAAAACCAACTTGATATGTCGCAATTCGCCTTCCATTCTAATGGCTTGTTGCTTGGTGGTAGTATCTACCAAAGCATACCAAACTTTCGGCACAATATCGTCCCAATTTTCGGTTTGGTCATAGCGAACATAGCGGTGTAACAAGCGAGCCATATTTCCCTCATTATCCGTAAAACTTTCGCCATACACTTCTTTTACTTGTGTTGTAAAGCTATTTACCTCACCGATAAAATTGTCATAAACAATAGAATCGACCTCGTGAATAGTCCAAAATCCCGAATCGATAGGAAAATAATCGTAGCCTTTTGCCAAATTGAGTTGTTGTGTTTCTGTTTCGCAAGCAGCTATGAGCATCAAAAAACAAATGAGGAAACTAATATTGGAAATATATTTTTGCATATTTTTTTAATTACAAATTATGAATGCGTAATCATAAATTAAGTGCCAAGCACTATTCAATAAACGGTCTATTCGTTGCTAACACATTGATGTTCAGCGTGTTAGCTCCAACGATATATGCACTTATTTTTGTCTGACTACTTACTTAGTTCTATTTGAGCTGTCAATTCGCAAATTACGAATTAACAATCACTATAAAGATGTGTAAAGATGGCTAAAAGTTGCAAGATTACAAAAAAGTGAATGCAAAATTGTCTTGTAGCTTGCACTCATTTCTATCTTACAAAATTTACAAGCTAAAACTAAAAACTTATAACTAAAAATTAAAAATTATTTATCCGCTGCTGCTTCCTCCACGATTTGCTCATACACATCTCGCCAGCCTTCCCAACCATGTGTATCACTAAGTCCGTTGTTGTGCCAAAGCGTCATAAACAAACCATCAACCGCTTTTACCTCATTAATAATTTTTCTGACTGCCGCAAGTCCTTCCTCTGGCGAAAGTTTCATATAATCACGCATTGTTACATCCATAACCATAAAAGGAAAAATACGCAAATTGGTTTTTATTTCGAGATTCAAATCATAAAAATAATAAGTTGAAGCTGTACTAGCTCGAAAACCCAACTGCGAAGGGTAACCCATAGAAAAGTCTTCTCGCACATCTAGCTCAATCAAATCTTGATAGGTTTGTGGAATATTCAATTTGACGTAATGTTGTCGGCTCTGGTCTATTCTTTTTTTTAAAACCGCTGACAGGTTTTCAATTTCTTGTGCTAGTATTTTTTTCTTTTCATTCGACTGATAAGATGGATGAATACCTACATCAAAATGGTCGCCAATGATTTGAATCAACTCTTGATATTCTAAATTTATGAGCGGTATGTTTTTGTCATAAACTCCATAATCTCCCACCAAAAAAAAATAGATTGGACGCAAATCATACTTTTTGTGCAAATTGAGCTGCCATTTATAAGTGTCGTAAGGGTCTTTTTCGCCCTGAAACAAAACACGAGTACGTCTTGCGATTTCTTTAAAATTGCCATAGCGAATTGCTGAAGCATAGCCTCCCAAATTTCGCAACACTCCTTTGCTCCGATACGCATAAGCAATATCTATATCATAAGAAGGAATAAAACAATAATCTTTTTTTCGGAAAACTATATCTGGATAGCGTTTTGCTAAAGCTTGTTGCAATTTCAACACCCATTTATCGACAACTGGCTGCTGCAAAAAACCCTCCTGATAAGCCAAACTATTGGTAGCAGGATAGCGGTTGTGTTGGTCTTTTACGCTAGGCAAATATTCTTCATATCTGCTAATTAAATAAAAACTAGCTGCAAAAGGGTCAAATGGCAAATCAGAATTGTTGTTGCTAATAAAAAAAATAGGTATATCCTCAAATGTACTCATTTTTATTTTTTGCAACTTAATTCCACGTTCAAATAACAAAGGCGAAGCATAAAAAAATAACTCTTCTTCAAATTGTCGGCTACTATAATTGAGTTTTGGCCCTTCAAAATCAATAAACTCTTGTTTATCAAGTGTAAAATTCCAATCAATACCCAGCATGAGCGGAAATATTTGATCAAAAATATAGCGAAGCCTATTCGTCATTTTGGTAGAATATATCAGCAACATATTTTTTTATTTTTGGAAAAAAAAATGATTTGTTTGATAGCCATAAAAAACAAAAATTCTTGTTTTTCTGTTTTGGCAAGCTACTCAAAAAGCTGTTAAAAATGAAATATCTATTCATTTTGTTGCTAGAAAATAAGCATATTCCATAGTTTCTATCTTTATAAACAACTTACAAATATTGGCAAGGTTTATGCTAGACAATGATTGAGCATGATACTTCTTTTTTTAGCATTAGGCATCTAAACAAAAATAATGTGACATCTTCTTGAAGCTACTACCTTAATTTTTTTAACGCATTAGCAACAAATCAGTCATTTAGTTGAATAACATTTAGTACTTAAAAAAAGTTGTCTCTTCTAAAACAGTAATTTTTCAAAAAGGTTTTTAAAATAAAAATATTTTTAGTATTTTGAAATATACTTTTTTAATATAAATAAAAACTTGCACAAATTACAATACTTTCACTCCAAAGATTTTAAATGATGACTAATTCCTTTGCAAATCAAATACTTATAAGTTTGTTTTTTTTACTATGTGTTCAAAATAGTTTTGCCCAAGATTGTGGCTTGCCTACACTAAACTGCCAAGATATAACGGTTTCTATCAATGAAAATGGCATTGCAACTGTTCAAGCTATTGACTTTAATAGTGGTAGTGCTGTTCCTTGTGGACTTGTCTCTGCAACGGTCTATCCGAGTAGCTTTTCGTGCCAAGATGTAGGCGAAAACGAAGTGCTGATTACTGTTTTAGACCAAGCAGGAAACATAGCTACTTGCTCAACAAGTATTCTGGTAGAAGACAATGATTTTCCTGTGCTAACAAACTGCCCTGAAAATATATCGGCTGTGGCTTTGCCTAATATTTGCGGAGCTTTTGTCAATTGGTCTCCTCCTAGCTTTCCTGTCGAAAATTGCGTTATTGTAAATGTCGTGGCTTCTCATATTCCAAATGATTTTTTTCCTGTTGGCACTACAATGGTTAGTTATGTCGCCAATGATTTATCTGGAAATACGGTTTCTTGCTTTTTTGAAGTTACCGTAACAGATAATGAAAGCCCTACTTTTAGCAATTGTACTGACGATGTTTTTATTTTTGTGACCGAAGAAAATGTATGTGAGCAAGTAGCATCTTGGCTTCCACCAACAGCCAACGATAATTGTGCAGTAGCCAATATCGAAAGTTCGCATCAAATAGGCGATGTATTTTCTTTAGGCACAACAACGGTTGTTTATACGGCTACTGATGAAAGTGGAAATGCTGCTAATTGTCAATTTGATGTTATTTTAATAGATAATGCAAAACCTACTTTCAGCAATTATCCTAATGATATAAATGTTAGCACAACTCAAAATGCTTGTTCGGCAATTGCAACATGGAATGAGCCTGTGGCAAATGATTGTAGTGATTTTGAAATAACAAGCAATTTTGCATCTAGCGATAGTTTTCCTTTAGGCACAACAACGGTTATTTATACGGCTACTGACTTTTCTGGAAATGAAAATACTTGCCAATTTGATGTCATTGTAACCGATAATAATGCTCCAATTTTCAATAATTGCCCCAACAATATTACTATTAATACGCTTCAAAATGCTTGTTCGGCCGTTGCAACATGGAATGAGCCAACGGCAACTGATTGTAGTGATTTTGAGATAACGAGCAATTTTAATGCTGGCGATAACTTTCCTTTAGGCACAACAACGGTTGTTTATACGGCTATTGATTTGGAAGGAAATGAAAATATTTGCAGTTTTGAAGTTGCGGTAATCGACAATGAATCGCCAGAAATTGCAAACTGCCCAAGTGATATAGAAATAAATGCAGAAAGTGGTTTATGTGGTGCTGTTGTGCATTGGGAAATGCCAAATGTTGCGGACAATTGTGAGATTTTTATGTTTTTTAGCGATGATGTTTCTGGCGACTTCTTTGATGTTGGCACAACAACAATTAGCTATACGGCAACTGATTTGGCTGGAAATTCGGCAAATTGCAGCTTCAATATCACTGTTTTAGACAATGAAATGCCTATTTTAAATGTTCCAAATGAAATAAATACTTGCGAATCTGTTGTTTTTTTCGACGAAAATATGGGTTTTGACTATTGCAGCAACACTACTTTAATTTTTACGCCACCATCTGGCACAAGTTTTCCACTAGGCACAAGCATCGTAGAAGTACAGGCTATGGACGAAGCAGGCAATTCGAGTTTCGATAGTTTTATCGTCAATTATGGCGTGATGAATGAAGATTTGAGCATCACAACCTCCGATTATAATGGCTTCAACAATCGCTGTTTCGATAGCGGAGATGCGTGGGCAAAAGTAGCTGTAATGGACGAAAGCATTTATAGTTTCGAGTGGTCAGATGGCCAAACAACTGCTACGGCTCACAACTTAGATGCTGGTGTATATAGCGTTACGGTAAACAGTGGTATGTCTTGTTCGCAAGTTTTGCAAGTCGTTATCAATCAACCGACAAGCTTATTTTGTAGTGCTTTTGCCGAAGATGCTTTGTGTTATAATGAACCTTCTGGAGCAGTAAACGCTACCATAGCAGGCGGAACACCTCCTTATGATTATCATTGGCAAACGCCAGACGGCATAAACAATGATATTAATATCGAAAATGCAAGAGTAGGCAGCTATGTTTTGACAGTAACAGATGCAAATGATTGTGCTTGCTCAAAAACAGTACAAGTAAACGAACCTTTGCCTTTTCAGCTCATTTCTGGAGCAGAAGTAAACAATAATCTTGTTACGGTTGGCTCAAACAATTATTATATACATAATTTTGAATTGTCAGGTGGCACAGCACCATATTACTACAATTGGTCTAGCAGTGGATATTTGCGAAAAGCAGTTTTAGATATTGGCGAAATAGCGGTTATTTATCAAAGCAACACGCAATGGAGTGTCACGATTACAGATGCAAATGGCTGCGGAAATACTGGCGAGGGTTTTATCATCAGCAATGTTGCTGAAATAGATATATTCTCTCCGCTTGTGGTGGATAGCTATGAAATTACGCCAACACATGCTACTGCAAATACTGGCAGCATTGATATTTCGGTGCAAGGTGGCGATGGCAATTATACCTATGAATGGTATGGTGCAAGCGGCCTTATTTCGACAAGTGAAGATGTGAACGAGTTGGAAATGGGTTGGTACACCGTATTTGTGAGCGATGGTAGCGGCCACACCACAACAGGCTGGTATTGGGTATCTCCAACAAGGCGAGGACGTGGCAAAATTCCTAGCGATAGCAATGCTAATGTGGCTTTAAATGTCTTTCCAAATCCTTGCGTTTCGGAGTCTTATGTCGAATTTTGGTCACGGCATGCAGGCATGACAGAAGTGAGTTTATACGGCACAGATTACAAAAAAATAGCAATTTTGTTTCAAGAAGAAATAGATACTGAAACGATTTATAATATACCGATAAATATTGATAAATTGAATTTGACAGAAGGTGTGTATATCGTGCATATCAAAACGAGTGCTGGGCAAGGGCATAAGAAATTGGTGGTTTTGAAGTAGCATAAAAAACGAAAAGGTGGTTGTAAAAATCATCGCTATTGAGCTAGAATAAAGGCAAAACATTTTTCTATTTTGTGTCTTTACGAGGCGTTTAGCGAAACGAAACAACGAAGTAATTCCGAATGATAAGCCGACAAAATGAAGTCGTAAAACTTCTTTTATTCTGCTTATCATTCGGAATTGTTTTTTGTTAAAGTATTACAAAGTTATTTTTATTTCCCTTTCTCTTCCAAATCCTTCAACAAAGCTTTAAAAGCTGCTTCATTCCGCAAAAAACTTATCAAAAAAAAGATATACCACAAAATATACTAGCTACAAAACCATTGATGCTTAAATAATGTTATATTAAAGGCCTTATTAAGTGCCAAATACCGTTTATTATACACACTGACTTGAGCTAATGTATTGATATTCATTTTGTTAGTTTTCACGATTTGTAAAATAAATCTGTCTGACTACTTACTTAAAAACAAAAAATTATATCATAAGACAAGAAGCTGCTTTGTTAAGCCAAAGGATAAAATTTAGACAGCTTCTAAGATAAGTATCAAATAAAATAAAAAACTATGACGACTTCGGCGAAACATATTCCGATGCGAGATTTTTTCAAAAATTCTGAAAAAATAGCCTATAAATTATCTCCAAATGGAGCATATCTTTCTTATATGGCCCCTTATGAAAACCGCATGAATGTTTTTTTACAAAAAATAGATAGTGAAGAAACATTTAGACTAACTAGCGAAACAGACCGTAGCATTGCTGGCTATTTTTGGGTAGGCGACAAATATTTGTGCTATTTGAAAGACAATGCTGGCGACGAAAATTTCCATATTTATGGTGCGAATATCGAAGACAAAACAGCACCTAAAGATTTGACTCCTTTTCCTAATGTGCTGGCTCGTTTGGTCGATAAACTCGATGATTTTGAAGATGAACTGTTAGTAGAACTCAATAAAAGAGAAGCTCAAGTTTTTGATGTTTATCGCCTCAATATCAAAACAGGTGAACTGACAATGGTAGCTCAAAATCCAGGCAATATCTCTGGCTGGATGACTGACCACGATGGCAAAATACGAGTAGCTATTGCTACTGATGGCGTAAACCAAAGCCTTTTGTATAGAGCAACTGAAGCCGACGAATTTAAGATAGTAGAAACAACCAACTTTCGTGACAACTTGCACCCTTTATTGTTTTCTTTCGACAATACTTATATCTATGCCAACTCCAATCTGGGACGTGACAAAACTGCTATCGTGAAGTATGATATAGTAAATGGCAAAGAAATAGAAGAAGTTTTTTGCCACCCAAATGTAGATATGGGCGGTTTGATGCACTCCAAAAAACGAAAGATTATTACAGGGGCTTATTATAATACCGATAAATTTAATGTCGTCTTTTTCGATTCCAAACGTGCAGCTTTGCAAAGTCGCTTAGAGGAATTGCTAGGCACAAACAACGAAATTTATACAGTAGGCTCAAACAAAGATGAAGATAAACACTTAGTCGTAGTGGCTAGCGACCGTTTGGCAGGTATTTATTATTTGTATGACGAAAAACAAGATGCGATTACAGAACTTGCCAACATCAAGCCGTGGTTAAATGACGAAGATTTGGCAAAAATGAAACCAATTAGTTTCAAAAGTCGTGATGGAATAACCATGCACGGTTATTTGACTTTGCCAAAAGGTGCCAAAGCTAAAAATCTGCCTGTTGTCATCAATCCTCATGGTGGCCCATGGCACAGAGACTCATGGGGTTTCAATCCAGAAATTCAGTTTTTGGCAAATCGTGGCTATGCTGTGTTGCAAATCAATTTTAGAGGCTCAACAGGCTATGGCCGCAAATTTTGGGAAGCTTCTTTCAAAGAATGGGGTTTGAAAATGCAAGACGATATCACTGATGGTGCAAATTGGTTGATGGAAAAAGGTATTGCCGACCCAAAACGCATTGCGATTTATGGCGGTAGCTATGGCGGCTATGCAACGCTTGCTGGCGTTACGTTCACACCAGATTTGTATGCTTGTGGTATTGATTTTGTGGGCGTTTCCAACTTATTTACGTTCATGCAAACCATTCCGCCATATTGGAAACCATTTTTGGAAATGATGTATGAGCAAGTCGGACACCCAGAAAAAGATGCTGAACAAATGAGAGCTACTTCGCCTGTTTTTCATGCCGACAAAATAAAAGTGCCGATGCTAGTAGTGCAAGGTGCGAAAGACCCTCGTGTAAATATCAATGAGGCTGACCAAATTGTGGAAGCAATGCGAAAAAATAATATTGATGTGCAGTATATGGTCAAAGAAAATGAAGGACACGGTTTTTCTAATCAAGAAAATCGCTTTGAGTTTTATGAACTCATGGAAGGTTTTTTGGGCAAACATTTACAGAAAAATGAAGTGCCTGCCGAGCCTTTGGTATAAATTATTTTAGTATTCAATTTAATATTTCAAACATTCAAGGTTTTTTTAAACCTTGAATGTTTTTTTATTTCATCTAAACAGCCACCTTACTATCCTCTTCTTTTTTGTGAAAATGAAAACTCAAAAACGCAAAAACGCCACCTGTCGCCATCAGCAACAAAGCAATAATTTGAGCCTGAGATAGTTCTAAACCTAAAAATGAATATCTATCATTGACACGCACAAACTCAATGCAAAAACGCTCCAAGCCATTCAAAATAAAATAGATAGAAAATAGCAAGCCAGGCACTTTCATATTTTTTCGTAGCGAAAATAACAGCAGAAAAATGCTAAAAGCCATCAAAAATTCATATACAGAAGTTGGCCAAACCCCTTCGGCTAAGGCTCTGCAATGTCCGCTCATATTGACGAGTTCGCACTCAGCAGCAGGAATAATCGTGCTGCCTGCATCAATCACATTGTTTGGATAAGTGTATGCCCATGCCCAATCTGGCAAAAAACTCAACCAATCTGGCCGTGCGTGTGTATTGACAATTCCCCAATCACCATCACCCGAAAAGTGACAGCCCAAACGACCAATTCCATAGCCCAAAATAAGCGGAGGAGCAGCTACATCTGCTACTCTTCTCAAAGGGATTTGCTTTTGTCGAGCATACCAAGCGATAGCCAAAGCCGCACATATCAATCCACCATAATATGTCATGCCGCTAAAAGATGTCAAAGCACCAATAGGGTCTTGCAAAAAAGCTGGAATATCCTCAATCCAAGTAAATACTTTTGAGCCTAAAACACCCACAACAGCCGCCAAAATGGTAATATCGCCCACTCGCTCATGCGGAAAAACACTAACCTCCACCGTTTTTGGTGTAGGCAATTCTTCTTTTTCCTTTTCTTGATAGTGAAAAAACGCCATCAGAGCACCGAAAATAAGTCCACCAATCAAATTTCCATCAGAAGAGAGTATAAATTCTTGTGGATTTTGTGAAAAAGCTTTCCAATTCATCAGCATTTCTATGCCCTTGTAGCCTACTACAAAGCCTAATACGCCATTCAGCAGAATATCGAAAATAGAAGCAGGACGACCAACTATCTTTGTTTCGATAGAAGCCTGCAAAATACCAGCTTTTTCGAGCCGCAAAAATTCTTTGTGAGCAAGTATGAGTGCTGTTAGAAAAGCTAAAGCCATAAAAAAACCAAAGGTTTGTATAGGCAAAAAAATCGCTTTTCCTGTAAGAGCATACAAAAAATCGGAAATAGTTGGATACATATATGTATTTTATTTTTAAGTATCAATGTGTTGAAAATCAACTTGTTAGCCTCAACAATTTGTAGCACAAATCTGTTTGACTACTTATTGCTAAAAGAAACGCCACAAATATACAAAAATGTAGAATTAAGTGGATATTATCTTATTAAAGTATTAAAGTTCTTTATTTTTTTTCTATTTTTTTTTTAACTAAAAAGATATACATAAAAATATATCTATTCATAAAGCGTTTAAAATAACAATAAAACACATTTTTTTTATTTCCATTCACTTAATTTTATGGTTTTAAAAAAAAAGAAATCATGCTAGAAATTAAAAAGAAGTGTTCTTTTTTGAAACATTTTTTGAATATTGCCTATCTTTATATGTCTAAACATCTTTTTTATGCCAAAAAGTGGCGAATTTTAAGTGTCAAGCATCATTTACAACATATTAGCTTCCATAATTTGTAGAGTGATTTTGTCTGAATATTTGCAATTTTATCGTCAACAAGATAGCTCACTATAATTTAATATGCTAGCACAAGACATTTATTTCTTAAATCGTGCTGGAGACTTACTTTATATGTAAACAAAAGCATGATTTGCAATATTGAAAAAAAATATTTATATTTGTCACGGATAAATCATAATAAGATAAAATAAAAAATATATAATATATTTTTTAATACAAACAGTTACACCAAAACATTTTATAAACATTTGATGACATACTATTGTCGAAAAATCGCTATATTATCTTAGGCAGAAAGTCTTGTTGGTTTTTACAATTAAACAAAAAATAAAAAATGAAGCTAAAAACTATTTTCATCACCTTATTGTTTGCTGTTATATTTCAGCCATGCAATGGAAACCATAGCGATGCCTTGGCCAAATGTTTCATTTTTCCAACAGACACTATTGTTTTTAATGATACTTTGCAACTAAACGACACACTAGCCATAGTCAAACATCGGCTAATGATAACTGATACTTTCATCAATAGAATTGTTATTGATAATACATGGCTGAACAAAACTTCAAGTATCACAGATTATATTATTACACCAAATGATACGATAACTCGGCCAGCACGTTTTCATCAGTCATCAATAAAATCTATTAAAAAACCAAAAATTGCTAAAAATAGAGCAGCAAAAAAGAAAAACAATAAGGCTTCTAAAGATAGCTTTTTAGTTGAAACAAAAGAAAAACAAACTTGTGATGAGTGTGAAGAAGAACGGTTAGCCGCCATTGCAG
Source organism: Chitinophagales bacterium (assembly GCA_049613665.1). Taxonomy (GTDB): domain Bacteria; phylum Bacteroidota; class Bacteroidia; order Chitinophagales; family UBA2359; genus JBMZCV01. Next base: position 21,255 of record JBMZCV010000009.1, read on the forward strand.
CAGAAAAAAAAGAAGAGGAATCTAAGAATCGCTTGGCGACTTACACTCGAAAAGCATCTCCTGTAAAAGAAACAGCAAATGTTGAGCAAAAATATATAGCAAAGCTAGATTCAATAGAAGAAAATATAAAAATTGAGGTGATTAACAATGTTGTTATTGGACGAAAAATAAAACCTAACCCAAATGAGAAAAACTTGGAAGTAACTTTTATAAACATTGACCAACCATTGTTGGCTGATGTAAATGAAAATGGTGCTGCTGTCTATCCAGTCAAGACTATTAGCGATTTGGAAGGTTCGTCTCATATTTCTACTCGCCAAATTTCAGTTGAGGAAGCTTATAGCATGACTCTTCGAGATATAAATACAGAACGCCTTTCGATAGCTGAACAATATAGACGTGCCAAAAATCAAGCACAAAAAACTCAAGTATTGGATAAAGCTGCTAACTATTTGAGTGGAGTAGTAGCCAATGAAGTTACTTATTATTGGTATGGTCAGCGTTTCGATACTGAAAAAACACTACAAAAATTAGGCAAAGATATTATGCCTGATAATTACTTTGTGGTAAGTATGCTAACAGAAGTTGGGCTAAAAACTGACCGTCGGCAATTGTTGCAAAAAAATGCTGCTAGTATTGTTCGCAATTTATCGCAAGAAACAAAGCGTTATAATTCGTTGGAGGAAATAAAACAACTCACCCAAACCAAAGGAACAGGATTGTATCTTATAGCTTTCAACTCGCATTTAGCTTTTTTATTTAATGATGGTCTTGCTGTTTATGTCATTCATGCTTTGCCACAGCCTCTGCATACTGTCACTCGCCTTTCTATTGATGATGCTCATTTTTTAGCAGAAGCTACACATTATGATATAGGCAAACTTTCAGACAATAAAGAGTTGATAAAAAAATGGTTGAAGGGAGAAATACATTTTTAATTTGACAAAAAATAGAATGTTTCCCCTATCAAAAAAGCTTTTTTTGTTAAATCGAAAATAGCTGATTTTTGGGGAACTACAACTTTGATTAAGTTGCACCTAAAATGCAAAAGCGTACTACAATATGATTGTAGTACGCTTTTTTTCTGAAAAAACTTTTTCCTATATGTCTCTATTGTCCCAACATAAAGCTAACTCTAATTCCTCCTTTAGATTGCGTAGTTGGAAAGGCATTTGAAAGACGTGGAACAGTACGAGTACGCTCATAAAACAGCGAAATTCGCAAGCTGTTGCTGATGACATAATCAATGCTTGGAGCTATTCGGAATGTTCTCATACCTGCTGTGGCTTGAATAATGTCTTCATCTAGTCTATAATTTAGCGTCTCGGTATCTCGCAGCGACAAGTCGAAATTGAAACTCAACTGATTTTCCAATTCCACAGGTTTTCCTTTTATCTTAAAGAATGTAGGCAGTTTCAAGCCTTCTAAAGCATAGCCTGCACCAATGGTAAACTCATCAGAATACTGCTCAGTAAGTTGAAAATCTTGAAAACTCATCGACAACATTCTTGATTTTTTGTAATCAAATTTTGCACTAATACCATTTTTCAAGGTAATATCAATACCGATAAGTGGAGCAAGTTGCTCGGAAACCATGACTTGCGGAATTTGATAATATGCCACAAAATTGCCTGTTAAGGTATCTACACTTGGATTTTCGGCTAGTCTAATTGCTTCTTGTGCAGTCAGATAATCTACGATAGCATTGTCGTTTGCAAGCAAAATATCATTGTTATAATATAAATTATCATATTCCAAATTATTTCTATAATTATTGATGCTCAAGGTAGAATTATAGCTATGAGAAAGGTTGAAATTAGAGAATATCTCTCTGATGCCTCGCAGCTTGCTCAAGCCATTGTAAGTCACTCGCCAATTTGGTAATGGAAAGGTATTGAAGCCATTGAGTTTATTTTTTTGCGGTGCTCGGCCGCTATATGCTGCCAAAAATGCAGGCAACATGACATCGACAGAACGAGGGCCATAGCCTTCCTTGTAGTTTGCCAGCAATGTATCATTTAAAACATCATAATATTCGCCCAAAACAGTACCATATTTTTCTTGGTATAGGTCGCCATACAAAGATGAGATAGTTTCTCGGTAGTCTTCAAAATCTCTAAAGTTTTGGCTAATACGCACCATACTTGTATCATCTTGCACAATTTGTTGTATTTCTTCTCTTTTGTCGAACATTGTGCCGAGCGTAAAATAAGAAATAGAATAGTTGCCTACGTCCATTTTTGAAAGATGGTTAAAGACATTGTTGTCATCAACTTTGTAAAACTCAGTATGATTTTGACTATACTGAAATTTCATATTCACATCAATTTTGAAATCTCTGAAAGGTTCTAAATTGGCTTTCAGATTTACATTTCTTGATTTCGATTGCATGACTTGTTCAGTAAGATACAAATTGTTGGTCAGCAAAGAGTCGGCTGCTTCCAAATCGCCTGAAGCCCATTCGAGCCACGATTGCAAAATAGGTTGTGTGCCAAAAGCAAAATCCCATCCTGGACGAGGTCGTGCTTCTTGGTTTTCCCAATCCATACCGATATAACTAGGACGACGATTGAAACCTGGAACTTCGGTCGTATTTTTTTCGTCATAGGTCAAAGATATTCTTCGCAACATCAAGAAAGGGCGAACAATTGCTTTCGCTACTGGATTAATTTGGCTTTTGCTTTTAGGTTTTTTCTTAGCATTTTTTCCATCATCTTTTGTATCTGTTTTCAACTTAGGTTTAGCTGGCTTTTTTCGATTAGATTTACGACGTTTTGAATTTACTTTTTTCAAAAATGGAATGCTATTATACAGTTTATTGAAATCTAACTCTCCATTGATTTGAATGTTTTGCGTATTTCCAATTACATTTCCTAAAGTATCTGCCATGCCTAGCTGTGGTGTACCATTGATGAGGCCTTGCCAATCGCCAACAGGCTTTCCTTCCCAGTAATAAGTGCTGCCATATCGTGTGCGTAATTGTGTCCAACTCAACAATGGAAATTTGTCTAAAGGCACATTATAGCTTATATTAGCTGCTTGCTCAAACATTCGAGGGCGGCCAAAATAAGAACCTAAACCAGCGTCTTTTGTCGCTTTTAAGGTTTCTCGAATACTTTTTAATGTGCTAGGTTCATAAGGCGTTTCATCAATCACAGCTTGATGTGTTGCATTATAATCAAAAGTGATAGAGCGTGTAGGATTGTATTTTAAACCATAAGTACGATTCCAAATAAATTCTTTGTTGTAAAATGGGTCAATAGCTACATCGTCAAAAGAACGCAAAATAACTGTTCCTGTTCGTGCATTCAAATTGTTGCGAAATGACACATTGCTAGGCACAAGATTGAAGTTAAAATCTTTTATCAGCCTCAAATATAAGCTCTTAGACTTAATAATTTTTTTGAATGGCTCAATATAAAGTGGTCTAGCGGTATAAATATAATCTAAACTACTTGTATGTTTTCGTTCCAAATCGCTTTCTACTACATGGTCACTACTTTTCGTTTCGGTATAAGCATAAGTCGCACTAAAGTTGGCAATATCCCAAGGCATTGGTTTTTTCTGCGTATTGGTGCGTTCTTTTCTCACATTAGTAGCATTTACGCTTTTGATAGTCGTAATGCTTTGTCGTTGTTCTCGCTCTTGTTTTGCTCTTTCATCAGAATAGTTAGCTCTAACTGAATCAAGTTGTTCTTTCAGCAAAATATCGGTGTTGTATGGGTCATATTGTGGTGTGCTGACAGACTGCGTAATGCCGCCATAAACAGGAATGCGAACCCCCCAATTGTCGGGCAAAAATTTGCCTAATTCAAAGTTTCCAGATACATCATACTGATAAAAATTGTCTCTATATCTTTCGTTAGCTCTTTGTTCTAATGTTCCAAAACCAACCGTGTGCATTTGGCCAGTAGCGGTTATTTGTCCTAAATCTGCTAATTTCAAATCGGCACGAGCGATAGCCGCCCAGCCTGCTGATTCATCAAAATCTGACAAACGCAATTCGTTGAACCATACCTCCGCACACTTATCCAAGCCATCGTCATTTGGCGTAATAATGGTTTTTTTCGGATTGCGAACTCCCATCATCATTTGTTTTACTTGTCCCAAGTCTGGGCTACCTACTACCGTAATTTTGTAAGGCACACGCACAGTTTCGCCTGTTGTGCTAGTATATTGAATGGTGTCACGGCGAGAATAAGGCTTGTTTGTTGGTGCATTAGGGTCAAAATTTCGCTCCATTTTGGTATCTACCAAATCTTTTAGATTGATATTCATTTCATTTTCGGCAGGCCAAACCCATCTTCTCAATGGTGTATTAAATTCATTATTGACATTATCGCCACCCAAAGGCATACCATCTGTTTCAGGATTTAGAACGGTTAGCGGTATTTCGTATTCATAATAGTTGTTTTGAAAATCATCGCCCAAACGCACAAAAGCCGACACATCGCCTGTTTCGATAGGGTTGCAAGTATTGCCAAATGCAGTCAGCGACTCAGCGTGAATATACATTTGTAGCTTTTTGAATTGCCGCATATCGACATCTAAGCGTTTGAAAATGCCTTTTGCATAGCCATCTCGCAAATCGCCTACTTGCACAGTAAGTGCTTGCTCATTTTGCAACAAATTTTGAGCCGTAGTTCCTGTTGCTGTTAGCTCTCGCTCAATGTTTGGAGGAATAGCATAAGGAATAGGTTGGCGGCCACCGTTTTCTTCAAAACTCAAAGCCGAAAGGTTGAAAAAGGTAGAAGCAGGTACGTCATTTGCCAAATATTCGCCATCTTCTACCACTAAAGGATTATATCTTCTCCAAGTGTTGCGAACCAAATCGAAGCGAGCAAAACGGCAAATTACAGGCTCTTCAAAGTCTGTCAATACCATACGCATAAAGCTAATATTTCGGAAACTCACATCGCCGACAACCTCCGTAGGCTCTCTTACAGGCACACGAAAATGATACCAACGCACTTGGTCGTCTGTTTCTGTCGAGCTAATATCTGACCTTACATCTGCATCTCGATATTCTACCAAATAAGGCGTTTGCCCTACTTCCATATTAGGTTGCAATTTGATGCGATATTGAAAATACTGCTCTGCATCATTCAATGCTTGGTCATCGTTTAGCTCTTCCATTTCTGGAAAATTTGTTCCTGATGTTGTAAAAGAAGAACTACCTGTTGCTGGTGAGTTTCCATCTGGGTTACTGAAATTTTTATAGCGATATAATAATCTTTGGCTTTCTGGAATGCCTGTTAGATTAGCAGCATCGCTAAAAAATTCATCACGAAAGTGCCTAAAATTATCATTTGCAGGGTCTAATACCAAGCTGTCATATACGGTTTGCGAAAGCAAGCCAGACGCTCTCATCGCATCTAGTTCGTCTAAATACTCTGCAAAGTGTTCTCTTTCTGATAAATTGTTTTCTGAGTCATCTGGCAAGCCATCTAAGCCGACATCTTGAATAGCACGAGCTTCCACATCATTGTTGAAAGCAAAAGTAACAGGTCTGATTTTTGGAACTAAACCCCAAGCTGTTTCATCTAAATAAGCTACTTCATCTGGTGCAGGCAAGCCATTTTCATAAAATTGGCGAGAGTCTTTCAAAATGTCTTCCGAAATATTACCCAACTGAATATATAGTTCTCCATCATTGTCTTGCTGCGATGGATAAATAAATGGGTCAAGTACCCAAAAATCTAAAAATTCGACATTAGAAGCTTCAAAGTCATTATAAGGGCTATCACGCATCACGCCACCCCAACGAGTTGAAGGGTCTTTCAGCTTTCCATTTTCATCTATACCTGCTGAGTATTGCGAGCCTTCTGTTTCAAAATTATAAGGGCCTTTTTCGTCTGGATAATAACTCAAGTCAAAAGTTTGTAAGGTCACATTTCCTGTAAAACTTTGCTTGTTAGGAAATATTTGTCTTTCATTAAATGCCTGTGCATAATAATTGGAACGAGCTACATTACTTTCGCCAATTGCTCCACGCCCAAAAGAAAGGTCGATTTGATACCAAGACAATTTCGCACGATTAAAACCATATCGCAAGTCATTGGTCAAGGCCGCTTCAGGAAACAAAGGTGTTCCTATTTCATTTGGCATATCTTTTGGCGTACTTGCCAACCGCCAAGCTGTATATGGAAATTTTAGGTCATAAGCATTTTTGCTACCTTCAAAGTCATCAATATAAACTGTTCCTTCTTTTCCAATAGCACGAGCATGGCCTGGTAAGAAGCCAGCACCTTCTGCCGTAATTCGCAACGATGATTCTTCCTTTGTATTCAACAATGGTAATCTATCTATACCTTTTGTTAGCCACGGCAATTTCGTAAAATAATTTCCATCTAAACCTATCATTGAGTTGGCAATAGGGTCATCGCCATAATTCACTTTGGGTGTAAATGGGCGTTCAGAAAGTCGAACAGCCGTTGCACCTAGCGTAAAGTTGGGATTAATCAAGTAATCTAAACGAGTTCCTAAAAAAGTACGTTGTTGCAAGCCAAACAAACCATTATCTTCAAAAGAAACATTAATAGGTGTTCCTGCATTCACATACGCTTCATTCAAAATCGTTAAGCGTCCCAAGCTATAATTAATTTCATAATCAATGCCTTCTTCCAATACTTTTCCGCCTGCTGTTACTCGAACAGAGCCTTGCGGAATATTGAATGCTCCTAGCGATATTTCAGAAGAAATGCTAGAAGTATATGTTCCTTTTATCACAAAACGATTGTATTCTGGATATTCACGAGCCACAAAAAGCGTTGAATCATATAGTTCTTCATAAACATATTTGTTGGCTGTTTCTGTTACAGGAGAAGCTGCACAATCTACCTCATTTAAACTCGCTCCTTCGCAAAACTTACCTCTCAAATGCTCGCCAAAAGGCTCAAGAACAGGAAAAATAAGTCGTCCATTTTTCGGGTTTACTGTTCCATATTTAATCGTATTGCTCTGCACACTTTGCCCATCAAAGTCTTTTTGAGCCGAAACAAAATCGAAGATACCATCTGGATAAGGTTCTTTGCTAGAATTTAATCTATCTAAGCCAAACAAACGAATCAATGGTACACCTTTGATGCCTTCACCTTCTGGAATATATCGCAAATCGCCTCCACCAGCATTTTCATAATAAACATCTAGCTGAAAGTTATTTGGATCAACTTGATAAGCTCCCAAAGCATATACATTTTTCATCATCAAATCCCAAATAGGGTGAGTGGGTATTTGCGTAGTGCTTTTCAGCATTTTCATAAACAAAACACGAGGATCATTATCATCGTCTGTCACAAAAATATCTTCGGCAAACTCTCCTACTTGATGCAAACCGCCATAAATGGTAGTATATTCATAAGCTACTGCTAACACCTCATCTGGTTGCAAAGAAAAATTCAATGATACAAATCCCAATTGTGGGTCGTAAGTATATTCGGTAGGCTCTAGTTTTCTAGCCAAAGTTTTTCTAAAATCTCGTACATCACGCAAAGCAAATTCGCCTCCTTGACTTTCAATCGTTTGCGTTACATTATCTAAAGAGCGTGTTTGTGAGTTATTATATAGCTTACCATATAAATTATTTGAACTATTTTCTGGCAATTTTCTACTCGCCACACCCAAAGTATTAATATTGAAAGGCTCATTTTCGCCCAAATCAGCAAAAGCAACCAAATCACGCTGCACATCTTCTGGCGTTCCTCGTGTATCATTTACCCAAACATCGAGTCGTGTAATCGTCACCTCAGAGTTGATATAAGGCAAGCCAGCCAACGCTTTTTCATAATTGTTTCGGAAATATTGAGCCAAAAAGAAGTGTCTATTCGCATCATAATTATCGGCATCTACCTCAAATTCTTGTTCTTGAGCACCATTTTCGAGTGTCAATTTCTTTGGGCGAGATTTTTGTTGCGACAAAACACTATTGATAGTCAAGCGGCCAAATTTCAATTTTGTTTGAATACCAAATAGGTTTTGCGAGCCTGGAATAAGTGCCGTTGGCAAAGGAAAGTCTATTTGTCCAGCTCTAATTTCTTGAATAATTTCATCTTCATTTCCAACATATTCTAGCTTGATAGGGCTTTGAAAGTCAAACATCTGTTTTGTGTTATATTTCAAATCCAATTTCAATTTGCTACCCACTTTCCCCAACACATTGATATTGATGTCTGGGTCTTCGAAAAGCAATTCCACAGGAGGGTCGGCAAAACGCAAGTTGGCAGTCGGATTTTCTATTTTTCTTTTCTGAAAACCAATACCCATCGTGATACTTCCCGTAGGTCGAATATCGACTTCGCAACCGCCAAAAATACGACAAAAAGTCTCATTGTCAATTCCAATTTTCGGTACATTTAGGCCAGCACCGTTAAGCAAATTTCCCAATACACCGCCATCACTTCCAGCAGTGCTATTTTGCCCAGCTTGCAACCAATAGCCTTGCTGCATCTGTTGTTGTTTGGTTTTCCAAAACTCCTCAAAAGTCATATAAGTTGGTGGCCGATAATCTTGGCCCTCACCATAGGTTTCCGTAATGATATAGGTGTTAGTTTCAGGGTCATACTCCGCATTTTGCTCAATGCTACTAGGGTCATCAAAATCAAATGGATTGTTTTGATTACCACCTGTCATAAAATCATTTTCTCGCTCGTCAATAGGAAAAAGCAAGGAGTCGGCAGGGATAGAATCGCTAGATAGCGAGTTGATATCAAAAAGAGCGAAAGTATCAAAATTTGGCGGTGCCAATAGGCCTGGGTTACTTCCAATCGCTGCAAAAATGGTGCAAACTGATAGCAGCGTTCCGATGACTAAAACAATATTTTTTTTCAAATTCACGAGGCTTTAGTTATGTTTTCGATGTGTTATAATATTAAAATTGCTGTCCGAAAATATTTTTAGTAAACACAAAGTATTGATTATCACTTAGTTTATAAATTATTTTTTAATTAAGTAGTCGTTCAGAAGTTTTTGGGCATTTCAGAACAAGATAAAACCTTGATGGTCAATGCGTTAGCAACTAAACGAATGCTTTATTAAATAGTACTTCGTACTTAATTGTATAATCTAAATGACAAGTTTAGTTCATGTCAATAATAATTTTCATCAACTTATTACTTTCTCGCCAAAGCATAATAAGTCTAAAAAAAAGCAACAAAATGTGTTTCCATGATATTTTGTAAGAGGCTGTTTAAGTGCCAAGCACTATTTAAATAATAAGACGATTTGTGCTTACACATTGGTATTCATAATAAATTTGTCTGGCTACTTAATCAAACTGCAAACCTCGTTTTACTAAAAATAACAACAAGGAATATCTGTTTTTCTAATTTTAGCAATAACATTAGCAAAACGGTTTTAAACGTTTTATAGTATTTTTTTTTTGCAAAAATAGTTTTTATTTTTCGAAGCCTAAAAGCGGCTTTCTTTATCGTGCTTGCTTTTTACATAGCTTTCAAGGCTTCTCTAATCAAAGTTTCTACGCTATCAATTTTTTTCGGAGCATTTCTGATAGCTCTATTCATTGCTTTTTGTGCCATAGGCTTTCCTATTCCCAAAGCCATCAAAGCAGGCAAAGCTTCTTGCCTAAAATCCTCTACTACTCCTGTGCCACTCATCATTGTCGTTTGCGTTTCGACAATGCCTTCTTTCAACAATTTGTCTTTCAGTTCTACAATTAAACGTTTAGCAGTTTTAATGCCAATTCCCTTTACCTTCTGAATAGCTGCCAAATTTTCGCCTACAATTACTTCTTGAATTTCACTAGGACTCAGCACCGACAACATCATTTGAGCAGCACTCGCTCCAACACCTGACACAGAAATCAAATGCGTAAACATTTCATATTCAGTAGTTTGCATAAAACCATATAAAGTTTGCTGGCCATCTCGCATATTCATTTGCGTAAATGTAAAAAGCTGACATGTTTTTTTGCCTTGCAATTCTTTATGCGTGTTTAGGCTAATTTTTATGCGATAAGCCACACCGCCAGCCGTTTCTAAAATAACATAAGTAGGTGTTTTTACCACCAATTGTCCTTTGATATATGCAATCATTTTGCCAAATTTTTATATACATAAATATCTATCTAAATGCCAAACACTATTTAATAAAGTTCATTTGGTTGCTAACACCTTGATTTTCAATATATTAACATCAAGCAGAGTGTATAATAAATAGTGTTTGACACTTAAAATCTATTTGAAAGGAACGATTCTAAAGATATTTGCGTTGTTTCAATATGTTAGTATTTCGCAACTATTTATGTTGTGACAATTTTGACTAAAAAATGCCTACATCTAAACCCTTACAGTATTCCATTTTATACTTTCCTAAACTCATAATAAATGAAAAATATATTCAATTTATTACAGAATTTCGCAAAAGCAGAGGCAAAGTTACAAAATACTTTGTTTATTGCACCTTGTTTGCTAGATGCTTTTGTTCAGACAAAGGTAAATCATATTATTTATACTTTTGCATTACAGCAAAATGATTTTGAAGGTTTTGGCATTTTCAAACCACTAAATGCTAAAATTGCGAAGTTTGAGCAAGCAGCAACCGATGAACAAATTGAAACATATCTGAAACAGTTTAGAAAAATTCGGCTTTTATTAATCGCTCATTTGCAAGGCAATACATGGCTTGCATATCCAACAAACGAAAGCGAAGCACAACAACATTTAGGAATAGCAAAACCTATTGTTGTGCATTTGGTGGCTTTTGGACGTGAATTGCAGCAAATAGTAGCACGTTATGATGGCAAAAATTTTTGGTTTGAAGCCGAAGATACGCAAGCTGATTTTTTTGCGATTGATGATTTGCGAGAGGCTTTGCAAAATTATTTGCTACTCGAACAGCTTGAAATAAAAGGAATCACGCCAGAAATGAAAACGGTATATGAAATGTTGTTGAGAAAATCGGTCGAAAAGATGCTACAACAAAACAACTTTCATGAAAATGGTTCACAGCTTCCATCGGATAAAAAACGCTTGGAACGTGCTTTGACAATTGGTGGCGGCTCATTGCAAAGTTTTACAGATAGAGGCGATTGTTGGACGGTAGAATGGAAAACGACGACAGGCGAAACGCATTCTTCTTTGATTGATAAAAAAGATTTGCGTGTGCTTAGTTCTGGAATTTGTTTGAGCGACCAAGATGAAAGGTTTGATTTGCAGTCGCTTGTGGCGGTTATTGAACAGCGAGATTGATATAATTGGTTTGGGGACTTTCTTTTAAGATATTTTTTCAGTAAAACCGCTATTTTGATTAATTATGTGTTTTAAGGTGGTAGGCATTTTAAAAATGCCTGCCACCAAACCTATTTCAAATCAGTAATATTTGGAAATAAAAAGCAAATCTAGGTGGCAGGCACTTTAGAAGTGCCTACCACCTCGTTTTACATAATTTACTACCCTTGCTAAATAAATTATAGCGATTGTAAAATTTTAAACGGTTGCTATTAAATATGTAATCCCTTTGAGGTATAGATATTTAAGTTGCTTGTTTCAAAGAATAATTTAAAGTGCCAAAATAGAAATAATCAACTTGGGTTAAATCATTTTTAACAAATCATCAATACTTTCTTTAATCTCCAGAGCATCAATTTCTTGAAAAAACGCTTTTTTATCAATTGGCTTAAAACCTTGCTCTCGTTTCATAGTTTCAATATCAAGCGTTTTTTTCATTGGTTTAACTACTTTTGAAAAAGGAACATTGTTTTTGTCATTCATATTTAAATTGTTTACAATCAAAATTTTATACTTTTCCTCAAAAAGAAAACCGTTCACCAACTGCCAAATCCTGTAACTCGCCACGCAAAATGCCATCTTTTTTCAATTTGCGAAGCCAACGAATAGGCTCACCGATAGGCTCATCGCTCAAATCGTAAGTGCCGTAGTGCATTGGCAAAAAATGCTTGGCTTCCAACTCATTGAAAGCTTGCACTGCCTCCTCTGGATTAACGTGAGAGTCTCGCATAATAAAATCTGGCTTATATGCACCAATCGGCATCATACACACATCTATTTTTCCAAACATTTGTTTTATTTCCTTAAAATGCGGTGCATAAGCCGTATCGCCAGCGAAATAAATCGTTTTTTCGGCTGTTTCTATCATAAAACTGCCCCAAAGCGTGAGATTTGTATCAGTCAGCCCTCTTCTGTTCCAATGTTTGGCAGGCAAAAAAGTAATAGTCAATCCCTGATTTTTCGGAATAGCAAAACGCTGATACCAGCCTGCTTCTTGACAGCTTTTGTATTTGCCCACATTTCGCAACAAGGCTTCTGTTTTTAGTGGCACTAAAAATTCTGCTTGCTCATTTTGCTTCAAAATTTTGCGAAGCGAAGGCACATCAAGATGGTCTCGATGGCCATGTGACAGCAAAATATAATCAACATTTCGTATTTCGGAAATATCGCAAGGCAAGCCAACAAGCCGTTTTAGCAAAGCAACATTGCCCAAACTAGGGTCTGTCAGTAGCGAAATGCCATTGATGCGAATGAAAAAACTAGCATGACCAAGCCAAACAATACAGTCTTCTTTTGCCTCAAAAAAAGTGTTGTCAGGCTTTACAGGCACACGAAAAGTATCATTTTTCTTTTCATCTTTTTGCGGTTTTTCAGTAAACTGCCACTTCAATATATCTTTGAAATGAGGTTGTCGGCGGCGTACTTGATTCACAAACAAACCATTGACTAGCAAGTTTCCTGCATGATTTTTCTTAACTATTGGTAAATTTGGGTTAAATAAATAGCTATGTTTGGCCATATTTTTCTTGAAAAAATGAATAAAATAAGTAGTTAAACAAAAATAATGGCACATCTCGCCAAAGCTAACACACTGATTTTCAATGCGTTAGCAACGAATCTACCATTTATTGAATAGTGCTTGGCACTTAATCATAAAAAAGTTTGAAGCCCTTTTTCTAATAAGGTTTCAAACTTTCTTTCTCAGAACCAACAAATTTAAAGCTATTTTTGTTTGATTAGTTTTACCAAATCATCGACAACGCTAGGGTCGCTAGGTCGTTTTGCTTTTCCGTTTGCGATATTTCCTTTTTTATCGAGAATCATATAACGAGGAATACTGCTTAACTGAAAGTAAGATGCTGCTTCCGATTTCCAACCGCCTTTTGAGTTTCCATGAACGCCTTGAATATCGTATTTTTCGATAGACGATTTCCACGCTTTTTCGTTGTCGTCAATAGAAATGTATAAGAAAACGACATTTTTACGTTGCTTCTTTTTCAACTTTTTGTATAAGTTTTCTTTCATTTCTTTTGCAAAAGGAAATTGCTTGCGACAAGGGCCACACCAACTCGCCCAAAAATCGACATATACTACTTTTCCTTTATAATCATTGATATTTATAGTATTTCCATCAATATCAGACATGCTAAATCCACCGCTAGACGAACCGCTAGATTTGCCTTTTTTCCCTTTTTTGCCTTTAGCAGATGCTGTTTCTTCGCTTCTTGCAGGTTTTGTGTTTATCCAATAGCCGCATTTTTCAAAAACTACGCTTGCATATTTGTCAGACGCATCTTCTTTTTTTAAAGCCACATACAATTTTTCGGCCATTTCTGGCTTCACATCTTCGCAATATTTATACAAAAAATGCGTCACGCCATAACAATAAGCATCGCCTTTCAAATGTTGTCTTGCCGTGTTGTGCTTTTTATCAACAGAAGTTCCATAATCCGTAAATTTGTTGAAATTGTTGGCTTCTGAAGTGTAATAAGTGATATAATGCACCAAAAAGCTACGGTATTGCTCCGTAACGAGTGCAGCAGATTCGTTAGTAAATTCTTTGTTGATATGTTCGAGCATCACGCTAGGCAAACGCTTTACCAACAAGTCTTTTTGCTTGGCATTGGCCCTCACAATCGGATATGATAACAGCAAATTCGAATAATTGTATTTCATCGAAAAATCGGCATATTTTTTGAACTCATCAGAAAAATTTGCCTTTTCGGTATAGCCTTTATAAAATGCTTTTTGCTCTTTTTTATTGTCAAAAAGCCACATTTCATACACATCAATATTGTCGGTTTTCATTTTTGTTTCTGCCGCTGCTCGCACATAGTTTTCTGGAAATTTTGTACGCAGGGTTTGCAAAAAAGTATTGTGTGTAGCTGCTTTGTCGCCTTCAAACTGAATAGTGCTATTCAAAGAATCCGACATAAAGCTAAAATTCAATTCGTCGTCTTTTTCGAGATAAAACGGTATTTCTTGGCCTTTATACATAAAAAGTACCTCGTTGGCCGCTGCCAACTCAAAAGAATGTTCAAATTTTCCATCTTTTACAGGAACTACGCTTGGCTCAATTTTTTGGCCAATATGCAAAACATCTACCAAAATTTTTACATTTCCTGTTTCTACATCTTTAATTTCTCCCTTTAACGTCACTTTGGCATGAAGCGATGCACTTATGCCAACACAAAACAATGCTAAAAGCAGACATTTCAATAAATTACGCATGATTATTTTTTTATTTTTATTTTTTGCAACTATTTTTTAAAAGTTATTTGCACTACTCTTTCACAGTTATTTTCGCTTTGAAATAAAACGAATAACATAAAAATTTATCTATTCATTTTCTTGCATCAGCAATTACTTTTTAAGGCTTTTTTTATCAACAATTCGGGCATTTATACATTTTTTTATCAAAGGCTTAAACATACTATTTTTTTTAGGCTAAAATGACCAATATTTGCAAATTTAATGGCCTTTTGAACTGAAAAACAGTATAACATCTAGTTATTAGCTCGTTTTGTCACTATAACTTATTGATGAAATAGCATCAATAAGAACACTTTATACCTTTTCAAGTTTAAGAAAAAAGCGTTTTAAAAGTGTCTTTTGCCTTCAAAAAACGATAACATTTTACAAAATCAAAGCTCAATTACTAAAATTATAGTGTATGATAAATGAAATGAAGAGTATTTTAGTTTTTTTCTTTCTTGCAAATTTGATACAAAAGTAAACATAAACCGTAAAAAAAAAGATATATTAACACATTTATGACATTAACATATCAATACACTTATTTTTTTTCAAAAAAACATTTTGTTTACACTTTTTTGACTACTACAAAAACTTTCTGCTTAGTCTGCTGTTTTGTTTTTATTGTTTTTTTTACATAAAAAGAATCGAATAAATCGTAATTTTGCATTTTTCGCAAATAGAAAAATCGTAAAATCAAGTATAAAGATATGCAAGCAAAAATAGGTGTTTTACTTATCAATTTAGGCACACCAGATAGCCCTTCAAATGGCGATGTGCGAAAATATTTAAATGAATTTTTGACTGATTGGCGTGTTATAGATATTCCAGTAATTCGTCGTCAATTATTGGTAAGAGGGTTTATTTCGCCTTTTCGCTCTCGTAGTTCGGCCGAATCTTACAGAGAAATTTGGGACGAAAGAGGCTCGCCACTCAAGTATATTAGCGAAGATTTGACAGAAGCTCTGCAAGAAAGTTTGGACAAACGCAATGATGGAAAAGAATATGTAGTAGAATTGGCTATGCGTTATCAATCGCCGAGCATAGAACAAGGCCTGTTAAAATTGCGTGAACAGCTTGTCAATCAATACATTATACTTCCTTTATTTCCACAATATGCTTCTGCTTCTACGGGTTCGGCACATCAAGAAGTGATGCGAATATTGAGCGGCTGGCAAACTATTCCACCTGTCAATTTTATACAAAGCTATTGCGACAATCCAGATTTTATTGATGCTTTTGTGCAAATTGGTAGCAAGTATAAAGTGGCTGACTATGACCATGTTTTGTTTAGCTTTCATGGCATTCCGCAACGACAATTGCGAAAAGCAGATACTTGCGATTATTGTTTAAAAACGCCAGATTGTTGTGAAACAAGAAACGAAAAAAATCAGTTTTGCTATGGCTCGCAATGTGTAGCAACGGCTCATGCACTAGCCGATAGAATGAAGTTGTCGAAAGAAAAATATACGATTTCATATCAGTCTCGTTTGGGCAAAGACCCATGGATGGAACCTTATACGGTGCAAGTTTTGGAAGAATTGGCGAAAAAAGGACATAAAAAAGTATTGGTTTATTGCCCAGCTTTTGTGGCAGATTGTTTGGAAACAATTTTTGAAATTGCGGTAGAATATCAAGAAGATTTTGAAAAGTTTGGTGGCGAAAAAGTACAACTTGTCGAAAGCTTGAATGCTCATCCACTTTGGGTAAAAACACTTGAAAACATGATAACGGATAACAAAATTTAACATAACTGTTTAGGTATGGGCTTTTGAGATAAAAAATGAAACTATTTTCTTTTAGGCAAAGCTGTTTTTGAACTGAATAGCATCGCTCTTGAGTGAAAAAAAGCTGTCGCATAAATGGAAATAGGTATTTTTTAGCCAAAATTGCCATAACGTAAATAGTTACAATTTAACTATTATATCTAAATAATTGCAATTTAACTATTATATCTAATTAGTTAAATAAAAATACATTTTTCGTAAACAACTTTCTATGTTTGCTGTTTATTAGGTAAACTATTTTGCACATAAAAAATATTATTGTTATTGCTTCTGTTATTTTTTTTCTTTTGATAAATAAAAGCATATCACAATATAAATAACTACACATATAAATACCTGATAATGTGCTTTTTTTATAGTAAAAAAACAATAAATTTTCTTTTTAGTGTTACATTTTTATTAAAAAAAAAATAAACTATCAATAGTAATTTAGTTTAAATTAATACATTTTCACAATTTGTTTTTACGAAAAAAATATCATGGGACAATATTCAATTAAGGAATTAGAACACTTGACAGGTGTAAAAGCACATACTTTGCGAATATGGGAACAGCGTTATAAGTTTGTGAAACCTAAACGAACACGCACAAATATCAGATATTATACAGATGATGATATGAAGAAAATTCTCAACATATCTATTCTAAATAAGTATGGTTTGCGTATTGGTACGATTGCAAAAATGGATAAAAATGCAATAAAAGAAAATATAAATAACATCAGTGAAAGTAACGAATCTTTCAAATATGAGCTACATATCAACAAACTAGCGACTTGTATGCTAGAACTTGATGAGCAAGGTTTTGAAAAAATCATAACGACTTGTATTTTGCAAGTTGGTTTAGAAAAAACGATGTTTTCTATTATTTATCCTTTTTTGCAAAAAATCGGTGTGATGTGGCTAACAAATCGTGCAAATCCTGCTCAAGAGCATTTCATTGTCAATTTGATTCGTCAAAAACTCATTGTTGCCATAGATGGCCAAGTGGTAAAACCAGACAATAACTCTAAAAAGTATCTTTTATTTTTGCCTGAAGATGAGTTACATGAAGTAAGTCTTTTGTTTCTTTGCTATTTGCTCAAAGTCAGAAATCATATAGTCACTTATTTGGGTGCAAATGTGCCTTTCAGCAATATTATTCCTATTGCAAACAAAAGTAAGTCTGAATATTTATATACTATTTTTACTGCTCCGATAGATAAAAATGAAATGCTTAACTATTTGAAAAATCTATCGCAAAAAGTACCTAACAAACAAATCGTTGCTTCTGGTTCGCAAGTTTGTAAATTGAATATTGATAAGTTACCTAAAAATGTTTCTGTGCTCAAAAGTATTAATGAAATTATGCAGTTTGTTGAAAATTCGCATTAGAACTTATTTGTTTTCCGATACATTTCTCAATTTTCAACTCTAGCAAGTAGCCAAAAAAACGATGACTACATAGCAACCCTTTTTTATTCAAAAGGATTGCTGAAAGCTGGATTATTTATAAATGTTGTGTCTGTCAAGGTGTGCAAAAATGCGATAATAGCGTCTTTTTCCTCTTGATTCAACTGCTTGCCTGGAATACCAAAATCTGCTTGAATAATAAAGTCTAAATTCGGCGACACTTTGATGCCTTCGCTATAATGGTCTAATACTTCTTCGAGGGTTTCGAAGCGGCCATCGTGCATATAAGGTGCTGTCAGTGCTATATTTCGCAAGCTAGGTGTGCGAAATAAACCATTGTCTCCCTCCTCTCCTGTTATTTCTCCTAAGCCTTTGTCTAAAAAATCATTGAGATTGGCGACTTCATCTAATCCATTGTTATGAAATTGATTGTCGGTAAACAAAAAAGCAGGATCAACATGACAGTGAAAACAATCGCCTCCGCTTTCATCTACAAACAAAGCATATCCCAACTCTTCTTGCTCGGTAAGTTGCACGCCAGAGCCTGGTGTAATAGCTAAATCAAATTTTGAATTTCCGCTAATCATCGTGCGTTCAAACTGTGCTAATGCTTTTGTTACTTCTGCTGGCGTGATTTCTTTCGTGCCAAAAGCTTCATAAAATGCTTTTCGATACATTTTGCTGCCCATCAATTTACAAACAGCATCTGGCCATTCTTGGTGCAGTTCAATAGGATTTGGCACAGGTTCGAGAGCTTGTTCTTCGAGCGTTTCCGAGCGGCCGTCCCAAAACAAGCGAGGAGTCCAAGCGAGATTGAAAAGTGCCATCGAATTTCGGTTACCTGCAATCCCATCAATGCCTGTGCTAAAAGCTTCTCCATTGTCGGTAAAGGCGAAACTAGCATTGTGACAGCTTGCACAAGATTGTGTGCTATCGCCAGACAAAATAGGGTCGTAAAACAACATTCTTCCCAAAGCTACGCCTTCTTCTGTTAGCTGATTGTTTGGTGGAATATTCATGCCGCTCACTATGTTTTGAAAAGTCGCAGGCACATTGAGTTCATAAGCCGTTGGCGTATCGTTGAGGCTGCTCCAATCTATGGTTAGGTTTTCGCCACAAGCTCCTACATCATTTGGTATTTCTTCATCACAACAAGAAAATAAAGCTCCTGTTGTAAGTATGATTGATATAAAAAATACTTTTTTCATGTTTTAGTTTTATTTTGCTATCTGTTTTTGAGAGTAGAAAGATACATTATTTCAGATATTTTTTAAGTATTATCAAGTTAAAAAGCAATCTGTTTGTTCAAAAAATAACATTTTTGAAAGGGTGTTTGTTTATTTTAGTTTCAAAAATTTTTTTTTCAGCACATTAGACATTATTCACAAAAAAAGCGTACATGAAAATAAAAACATGATTGGATAAATGCGAATATTACATTTGCATAATTTTAGCAAATGTTGTCGTAAAACGAGGTAATAGGCACTTCTAAAGTGCCTACCACCTTATTCTTCTATTATTTCTTATCTAAAATTTTGTGAATAAACTCTATTCAAATTATTTTTTTTTATGTTTATAAAAACCTTCTAATCAATGCTTTTTTTATGGCTAAGTCCCAAAATTTGTGCTTGACATTTGAATATAAATAAATGAGATTTGTTGTATAAATATCAATGTTATGATTTTGTGATAGATTTGTTTTTTTAATCAAAAAAAGTTATATTCCTGTTACAATACCAAAAGTTAAAAAATCAATCTTATTTTTTATACTAAAATACAATTACATCATGTTGAAAACATTAATTTATCTTGCTTTATGGGCAAGTGCTTCGATTTTTTTCGTCAAAAATGAAGCCAATGCTCATTCACATCACAATCACAAGCACGAAACCAAGATTTCATTTATCGAAAATGGCGGCCAATGGCACGAAAATATTTTGTATAAAGGCAGTTTGAATGGTTTAAACACCATTTTTCTCGAAAAACAAGCATTCACTTTTGTCTATTTCGATAAGGAAGATATGAAAAATATGCACGATTTTTCGCAAGCTACCGAAAGCGAAAAAGCCAAATATTGCATGAAAGGACACAGCTATAAAGTGAATTTTCTGAATAGCAAAACGCCAACTATCATAAAAGGCATTGATAAACACAGAGCTTATCACAATTATTTTTTGGGAAATGACAGCAAAAAATGGGCTAAAAAAATGGGTGTTTATGGAGGTATTTTTTATGAAAATTTGTATCAAAATATTCATTTAAGTGCTTATAGTGCCAACAATAGTTTGAAGTACGATTTTGTGGTAGAAGCAAATGCCGATGCTTCGCAAATCGCTTTACAATATGATGGTACAGATAGAATGAGTGTGCAAAATGGTCGTTTGGTAAGTTATTTGTCCATAGAAACGATTATTGAACAAAAGCCGTATGCTTATCAAATTGTTGATGGAAAAGAAACGCAAGTAGCTTGCAATTATGTGTTGGACGAAAAAACGAAAATACTTTCTTTCGATTTTCCAGATGGCTACGACAAAAATTTACAACTCGTGATTGACCCAGAAGTAGTTGCGGCTACTTTATCGGGAACGACAGGATTTTCAAGTAACTATGGACATAGTGCTACTTTTGATGCCGAAGAAAACATCTTTACGGCTGCTATTTCTTTTGATTCAGCATATCCAACTACTTTGGGAGCATTCCAAACGGCTTATGGCGGCGGCGGTACTGATATTGCGATTAGCAAACTCAATCCGACAGGAACAGATTTGATATATGCTACTTTTTTGGGTGGCAATGGTGGCGATTATCCGCATAGTCTTTTTGCAGACAATAATTTGAATTTACATATTTTAGGCTCATCGGATTCACAAAACTATCCTACTTCAAACAATGCTTTTAATACTACGCCTAATGGTAATGTTGATATAATTGTAAGTG
The DNA here is from genome assembly GCA_049613665.1 of Chitinophagales bacterium. Classification (GTDB taxonomy): domain Bacteria; phylum Bacteroidota; class Bacteroidia; order Chitinophagales; family UBA2359; genus JBMZCV01. The sequence goes on from JBMZCV010000009.1 coordinate 41,868, forward strand.
TACTTTCTGCTGATGGCTCAGATTTGATAGGTTCTACCTATTTAGGTGGCACGGCAGAAGATGGTAGAAATACTACTTCTAACAACTATGGCGACCAATATAGAGGCGAAATTATAGCAGATGCTGTTGGCAATTCTTATATTGCTAGTTGCACAAGTTCTGCCGATTTTCCTGTTTTGGCAAATGCTATTCAAACAGATTTTTTGGGTGGCAATGGTATTAATCAAAACCAAGATGGCGTTTTATTTAAACTAAATAACGATTTATCAACTTTAGAATGGAGTACTTATTTGGGGAGTTCAGAAAACGATATGTGTTTCGGCTTGCGTTTAGATGAAAATGAAAATATTTATGTATGTGGAGCAGCAGGAGCTGATGATTTTCCTAGCGTTGTGGGTGGCTATGAAGAAACTCATATTGGCGGAAATGATGCTTTTATATTGCACATTTCGGCTGATGGCTCTAATATTCTGAATAGCACCTTTTCAGGAGGTATTCTTAATGATTGGGCGTTTTTTATAGATATAGACAATGAAGGTGATGTAGCTATTTTTGGCCAAACAGAAACTAATGTTACTCTTTATCCAGATGATATTTATACTCAAGATGGTAATCAGTTTATTGCCAATTTTAAAACTGATTTAAGCGATATAAAATATATGACTTCTATAGGTGGTTCGAGTCTCACTCCTACCGCTTTTATGATAGACCATTGTGGTTATATTTATTTCTCTGGCTATAATGCGGAAGCAGGTTTGGAGACTACAAGCGATGCAATTTTAAATGATGGTGGTTTTTATATCGGTGTTTTAGAACCTAATAGTACAGGATTACATTATGCTACCTACTACACAGGTAATCATGTTGATGGCGGCACGAGTCGGTTTTCCAAAAAAGGTATGCTTTATCAAGCTGTTTGTAGCGGTGGTTTTTTTTTAACTAACGACGATGCTTATGCTCCTACTCAAAGTACAAGCTGGGATATAGGCGTTTTTAAAATAGATATTGGTACAAATGGGGCTAATGCTGTTACATCTAGCTCAATTAATACTATTGGTTGTGTGCCGCTTACAGTAGATTTTTCTAGCTTTGGCAGTTCAGGAACAGAGTTTTTGTGGGATTTTGCAGATGGCAATCTTAGCACAGAAATTTCGCCTACTCACATTTTTACAGAAACGGGTATTTTTGAGGTACAGCTTATCGCAAACAATCCGACAAGTTGTAATTTATCTGATACGACATATTTGCAAGTTTCAGTTTTAGATGGAGATGAAATTTTTGTTCAAGAAATCGGCATTTGTGAAAATGAAGTTTTCACTTTGCAAGCTCCAAATTCTGAAAATGCTTTTTATGTATGGCAAGATGGCTCGACAAACCAAACTTTTGTTGGAACGGAAGAAGGCACTTATTGGGTAACGACTACCTTTCCAAACTTGTCTAACTGCTCACAAACAGATAGTTTTTATGTAAATTACATGAATGAATCTTTAGATTTGGGAGAAGATATATTTGAGATAGCAGATTTCAATTATACGCTTGATGCCACAACAACAAATGCGACTTATTTGTGGTCTAATGGCTCAAATGAATCTAGTATTACAGTTTCGGAAACAGGCGAATATTGGGTGGCCGTATATTTGGGTAACTGTGTTACGACAGATAGCATTTATTTAGGTTTCCTAAATTCTTCTATCGAAAATAACGATATTTTACATACGCAAATCAAAGTTTTTCCAAATCCTATGCAAAATCAGCTTTCGGTAGAAATGGATAATATTGTTTTTGAACAAGCTGAACGCAAAACGGCTGTCATCTTCGATAATTTGGGCAGAAAAGTGTATGAAAACGAGCTACAAAATGCAACTGAAACGATTGATGTGCAGCATTTTTCGGCTGGTTTTTATGTCTTGCAAATTGATGTCGATGGCAAGTTATGGACGCAAAAAATAGTTAAAGAGTAATTTTTTTCAGTACAAAAATCAAAAGTAGCTGTGAATTTCTTTGTTTTATTCATAGCTGCTTTTTTCGTAAAAAAAATCTACATTTTATACACCTCAATACCTGCCGAAGCCGTCAATTTATACAAAAAACCATTTTTGAGATTGTATTTTCCTTCGCCATATTTATAACTTACTTTCTGTGTTTCCTTATCAATGCTTAAAATCAATTGCAGCTTTTTCAAAATTTCCGTTTCGTAAGTTGTCAAACCATGATTTTCTTCTGAAAGGCGATAAGTAAATTCATTTACCACTACTTCATTTTCGTGCAAAGAAGGATAGGCAACATACAATTCAATAAGCTTTGTTTCAAATGAATTTTCATACTTTATAGCATAATAAATATCTTCTTCTTCCACTCGAAAATGCCGATAAGGCCGTTGTATTTTCTGCTTTTTTCGGCTGATTTCCTTTGGCATTTCAGGATTTTCAAGATTGTAAATAGTCCAAAAATACCCCTCCTCGTCATAGTTTGTCGTGCTTGCTACCAATTGCTGTTCATAAAAGCTTAATGTGAGATAGGAACGATACGGCAATACCTCTTTTTGTTTATTTCCATCAAATAAATATTTAGGCGAAGTCAAAGCATCAATATTAAAAACGGTAAGTCCACCACCATCAAAGCCGTCGCCTAAGTTCACTCCTCCAATACACATCAGATTATCTTTTACTGCAATTAAACCGCAATTTGTACGTTTTTTTCGCAGTTCTCCACTCATATTTGCAACAAAGTTCAAGGAAGCATCGCCATTATTTTGAAACAAATTTATTTTATCATTAAACTCATTCCTACCACAAACCGCAACTATATCGTCTAAAACGACAAAATCTGTGCGATAAGTAGATGTTTTGTAAAGCACATTTTCGACAGTAGCCGTTTGTTTGTTGAAAATATATAAAGCATTAAAATCGTGAAAATATAGATGTTTCTCATTTTTCGTTTTTCCAACATTGTTTACTATCACAATATCGCTACCGAAAGTCTCATGAATAATGCTTTCTTTCCATTCTTTATTAGGCTTTCCTCTCTCTAACATAATTAGTTTTTGCTCTGAATAACCTTCCGCTGCTTCTGCGACTTCATTAATAAAAATTTTATCCATACTTTCATTTTCGATAATTTTTTCTGGTATCCAGTGTTCTTTAGCAGCATATTTTGTTTTCAAAACAGGCTGCTTTGCATTTGAAATATCTATCCAAAAATACTGTTTTTTTGTATTTACAAATAATGTTTGTTCATTAACCTTTTTCATAATACTAATATCGCTAAACAACTTTCTTGCATTTGTTGCTTCTATTTCATCAAAACTATATTTTCCAACAATTTTCAGCTCGCAAACATCATAAGCATCTATCAAATACAAGTTGTTGCAAAGCACTGCAATATATCTATTATTTACGATTAGTTTTGTTGCATTTTTAGTTCGAGAAATCATTTTTGCAGGCAATTGCAAAGATGAAATAACTTTGTGTTCTTCTCGAAACTCTACTACATTTTCTCTTACTGTAACATAAAACGGTGCATCTTTGAAAACCTCATTACCTCGCCCAACAGACGGACTACAATTTCGATGCAAATAACTATTCTCCCTTATCGTATCGCCCAAAAGTGTGGCTAGTGAGCATACTGCACTTCTTGCATCGTCTTTTACTGCTATTTTTTTAAGCACTTGAATACTTTTCGGATAGCTGACATCAAAAACAGTCAATAATTTTTCTTCGCCATCACTCACAGCATACAAATGTTCATTTATCAGATAAACAGCACTAGCATCAAAGCCAATATGATGATGAATTTCTGGCCGATTTTCGATAGGGAAATTGTATTGGGCTTTTAAAATAGGTGCGTAAAAAAGTGTTACTAGTAGCAGTAAAAGTGTAAAAAGGTGTGCTTTTTTCATGGTTTTTATAAAATGTTAAGATTATTCCAAAAACTGTCGAGCAAGCTTTCTATATTCTTTTTGAACTGTTGAAACCATTAAAGTTTTATCCAAATTATTGACATCAAAAGGATTCATATCAGCATGATAAGTTTGTACATACTTGCCACTCAGAGAAATAAATTATTAATAATAATCATATAGCTCATCCATCTTTTTTTTGCCATTTTCCCAATACTGATATATCAACAGCCTACCATTTTTATTATACTTTAAAAAAACTCCATGCTTAAGTCTATTTTCTTTACTGTATTCTATAATTTCATCCACTTTTCCATTTGGATAATAATGTGTAACAATGTAATTATATCTTGAATTTTTTGTCTCACTTTTCAGCAGACCATTACTATAAAAAGTCCCAGTTCTCAAATATGCTGCCTTACATTTTACCGAGTCTTCTTTGCCATTATTTATATAATAAAAAGTAAAATATCCCCAAAAAAAATCAGGATTAGTGTGGCTAGTAAAATAAAAGCGGTCAAAATAGCTTTCATCACTAAAGTCCTTAATCATACCAAAAGAAGTATCTACTTTTGCATAAACTGTTGAGTCATTTAATCTATCCCACTTTCCATTAAATGATTTTCCTAAGTTTAATCTAGAGCCACTAAATGTAAATGTTCCATTTATGTTAAAAATTAGTTCATTTCTCTCAGATGAATAAATTCCTACAATAGAATCCTGACCAAATGAAACTAAATATATAAGTGAAAAAAAAATAGTAGTTAATACTCTCATGCTAAATTTTAATACATAAGTATTATTTTTTATAGTTTTAATCTCCATAATGTTCTTTTGTACTTTAGTAAAACGAAATAAATAATATCCAAATTATTGACATCAAAAGGATTCATATCAGCATGATAAGTTCGTACATACTTGCCACTCAGAGAAATAAATTATTAATAATAATCATATAGCTCATCCATCTTTTTTTTGCCATTTTCCCAATACTGATATATCAACAGCCTACCATTTTTATTATACTTTAAAAAAACTCCATGCTTAAGTCTATTTTCTTTACTGTATTCTATAATTTCATCCACTTTTCCATTTGGATAATAATGTGTAACAATGTAATTATATCTTGCATATTTTGTCTCACTTTTCAGCAGACCATTACTATAAAAAGTCCCAATTTTCCAATATATTGCCTTACGTTTTACCGAGTCTTCTTTGCCATTATTTATACTATAAAAAGTAAAATGGCCCCAAAAAAAATCAGAATTAATGTCGCTAGTAAAATAAAAGCTGTCAAAATAGCTTTCATCACCAAAGGTCGTAATCATACCAAAAGAAGTATCTACTTTTGCATAAACTTTTGAGGCATTTAATCTATCCCACTTTCCATGAAATGGTTGTCCTAAGTTAAACCTACTGTCCTTAAATGTAAATGTTCCATTTATGTTAAAAGTTAGTTCATCTCCCATAGATGTATAAATTCCTACAATAGAATCTTGACCAAATGAAACTAAATATATAAGTGAAAAAAAAATAATAGCTAATACTCTCATGCCAAATTTTAATACACAAGTATTATTTTTTATAGTTTTAATCTCCATAATGTTCTTTTGTACTTTAGTAAAACGAAATAAATAATTTAGACCAAATACCCATTAAAATAACGTCTATTGGCCTAAGTTATTTATTTTTCGTTACTTAATTATATTTTTTTCGTTCTCTTTTCTTTATTTTTTTCCATCCCTTAAAATCAAAGTTCATTCTAGGAAATACAAAATTAGTTTTATAGTCTATTTCATTTTTATATTTAGGAAGTCCATTTTTATACAAAATCCAAGCCCCTTGGTTCTCTGATTTATTTGACCATTTATTATAAAGTCGCCATTTGCCATATACATCAATAGGTGCGTAAAATGTTGAAACCAACCGTTAAAGCTTTTTATTATTTTTGCTTCAAATGTAAAAATAGTAAATATTTTTAGTCATTCAGAAAAATAAAATCAATAATTATGTTAGCAATACACTATTTCACCGCTTTATCGCCTATCAAAAATTTCCCAAACGTCATGTTTTAGTTTTGAGCTGCTAAAATCTGACGGCTTTCAAATATCATATTGAAAAAGAAGCAAAAAATTACACTTTCAAAGTTTGGATATTTTGAATGAATGCTTTATTATGATAAATATTCGTTGTCACTTAGAAAAAAATTAAAAAATGCAAAATATACATACATTTATAGTTGATGCTTTTACTGACAAACCTTTTTCGGGCAATCCTGCAGGTGTTTGTTTAATAAAAACGGAAATTGATGAAAAAATCATGCAATCTATTGCCAGCGAATTAAACTTGTCGGAAACGGCTTTTTTGCTTCAACAAAAAAACGATACACAATATAACATTAGATATTTTACACCTACTACGGAAATTGATTTTTGTGGACATGCTACATTAGCATCTGCAAAGATTATTTTAGACAAAATGGGTAAAGGAAAAGTGGAGTTTATAACCTCAAAAAACTTGAGAATTTCTGCTAACAACAATGGCGATTATGTAAAAATGAAGTTTCCTTCATACAAAACCAAAGATTATGAGCCAAATAAAGCGATACTTGATGCTTTTGGCATCGCAAATCCTGTATATGTAGGATATTGCCAAGAATTAGATATGCTTTTAATTGAAGTAAATGACAAACAGAGCCTTTTAAATATCAAACCAAATTTTCAGAAGGCTCTTGAGAGTTCAAAAACTATAAAAGAAGTCGTCATTACCACTAAATCAGAAGATGCAGAATATGATTTTTATTCTCGATGTTTTTGCCCATGGCTTGGAATAAATGAAGACCCAGTCACAGGAGCTGCTCATTCTGTTTTAGCAAAATATTGGGGAAAGAAATTAAATAAAAGAAATATGTCGGCGTTTCAACTTTCAAAACGAGGTGGTTTTTTACATTTAAAAATAGTAGATGAAAAAACCTTAGAAGTATTTAGCAATGCTCAAATTGTGTTTGAAGGTAAATTAAACGTTAAGTAACAAAAAAATGAATTGCAAGCTATCGAAAAACATAACATTCAAATGAAAGCAATAATATCTCTAACAAATCGTCTCAAAGAAGTTTTAACAGAAGGTAAATGGGTAACAGGCACGAACTTCAAAGAGCAAATTATTGATATGGATTGGAAAGATGCCGCAACATCTATTGATGGCTTAAATTCGGTGGCTCAACTGACTTTCCACATTCATTATTATATCGCAGGTGTCAGCCAGGTTTTTGAAGGCGGGCCGCTCGACATTAGAGATAAATATAGCTTTGCTGCTCCTCCAATTACATCTGAAAAAGATTGGCTAGATTTGGTAAATCAATTTTGCCTTGATGCTGAAAAATTTATTCAACTCGTTGAGGAAATGCCTGACGAAAAGTTATCGGAGTTTTTTTTTGATGAAAAATATGGCACTTATCAGCGAAATATCAATCTTATGATAGAACATTGCTATTATCATTTGGGGCAAGTTTTGATTATTAAAAAGTTGGTTGGGAGAAGGGAATAAAGCTTTTAATAAAAAAACCGCCATGCCTTAGAATAATCTAAAACATAACGGTTTACTTTCTACATTAAAATCTATTCTATTTTTATCTCACCTTAAAATTAAAAGTCAAACTCCCTGTTTGCACAGGATTCGCATTCACTTCCGAACTAAACTTCGCCTTTTTCGCTGCCGCAATCGCTTTTTTCTTCAAAGCCGCACTTGCTGTCGTAGAGCCAGCCGTCGTATATTGAGCATCAATGACATTGCCTTCTCTATCCACTTTGATAGTAATAACGACAATGCCTGTTTCCTGCGAGCTATCCGTAATATTTGGAATATCAAGCAAGCGTCTATTGCCCAAGCTAAAGCCAACACCACTTTTTCCTAATCCACTACTTTGAGTTCCAGAGTTATCTGCAATATCGACATCGCCCATCACTTTTCCCAAATCTGTTTCGCTATCATTGCTGCTGCCTTGCGACTTCGATTTGCTATTTTTATTGCCTTTAAACAAAGCCGACGCATCTACTTCTTGTTTTTTGGGAGCTTCCGTTTTAGGCTGTACCTTTTCTTTAGGCTCATCTTTCGGTTTATTTTTTTGAGCTTCTGCTGCTGCCTTTTTCTTTTTTTGTTCTTCTTTTTCTTTAGCCTTCTTTTTAGCCGCTTCCTCCGCTTCTTTTTTCTTTTTGCTTTCCTTTTTTTCCGTATCTTTCTTCTTTTTTCGCTCTTTTACGGGCAAAGCAGGTGCATTTTCATCTTTTGTGGTTTGCACCTTATTATCTATCGCAGTATCTGGCGTTTTTTGAGCAGGTTCTTCGGCTGCACTACTTGGCTCACTTTCTGCCGTTTCGCTCTCTTCCATAGCTGCCACAGGTTCGCTTGTCATCGGCTGCACCTCACCAGAGCCAGCATCGCTAGTACCAAAATTAATCAACATTCCGCCCATTTCCTTTTCTTCGGCAGGCATAATGCTCATCGTGCCGATAAAGAGCATCAGCAATAGCAAAGCATGAAACAATATTGTTCCTATCGCTCCATCTCTTGAAATGCCTTCTTGTTCTGTTTCGTATTGACTCATTTTTTTTTGGCTTTTTTTAGCTTAAAATCAATTTAATTTGACTTTGTAAAATGAAATTTGTTTAATTCTTATAAAAAAAACTATTCATCTAAAGGATTGGTAGAAAGCACCATTTTTATTTTCATACTGTTGGCGATATTCATGATTTCAACTACCTTTTCGATAGAAACGCTTTTTTCTGCATTTAAAAAAACAGTTGGGTCTTCTTCGTCTTTCAATAGCTCGCCCAACTTTTGTTCCAAATTGTCGAAAGTCACACGGTCAGCGTTCACATAATATTCCATGCTTTTTGTGATAGAAACAGATACTTTTGGTTTTGCAGTCGATTTGCTGTTAGAACTCGGCAAAGTAAGGTTCAAAGCATTTGGCGTAACAAAAGTAGAGGTAAGCATAAAAAATATGAGTAACAAAAATATAATATCCGTCAATGACGACATACTAAAATTTGGGTCTCGCTTATTTGATGGTTTTAATGCCATTTTAATTATTATTTTTAATCCTATTTATAAAATTGATTATCAAGTTTTTATGCAAAAAATGAACAGCATTTACTTAGCTGGCGTTTGCAAAAAATCGACAAATTGAATAGTCGTATATTCCATTTTATAAACCACTTTTTCTACCATAGAAACCAAGATATTGTAGCCCACAAAAGCGATAATACCGATTGTTAGGCCGATAGCCGTTGTCAAAAGAGCCTGATAGATACCTCCTGCAAGCACACCAGGTTCTACGCTACTGCCAGCATTAGAAATCTGATAAAAGGCATTAATCATACCTGTAACTGTTCCTAAAAATCCAACCATTGGAGCAGCACCTGCAATAGTCGCTAAGTAAGCTAAGTTTTTTTCTAGCTTCAATAGCTCAATACGGCCCTCATTTTCAATCGCTACTTCTATGCTACGCAAAGGCTTTCCGATACGTCTGATGCCTTTTCGTACCATATGAGAAATAGGCGTATCTGACTCGGCACACAAATTTTCGGCAGCTTTGATGTCGCCGTCCAACATATATGTTTGAATTTGTGTCATAAAATCATTGTCAATATCGTTGGCTTTTTGAATTTTCACAAATCGCTCAAAAAAGATATAAACCGCAATAAAAGACATTAACAACAAAGGAATAAGAAAAAACCAACCTGTTTGTGTCAGTAAAATTTCAATAATCGGCACAGACTTTTGAGTGGCTTCGGCGGCTAAGGCATCGCTTTGCAAAAAGATATATAGCATATTTTTATTAAATTTTTAGTTTTTAATTTTTAGTTATTTTTTTAGTTTTTAATTTTGACAACAGTTCTGACATTTATATATACATTTTTTATCAAAGGTTTAAACATACTATTTTTTTTAGGCTAAGGCAACTGATACCTGCAAATTTAATGGCCTTTTGAACTGAAAAATAGTATGTTTCGCTTGCCAAAAGGTGTTTTTTATTTAAACTGAAAATTGTTATAAAAAATGTCAGAGTCATTAATTTTAAGTTTTTAGTTGAAAAAAGCAAGTAGTAGAAATTACATATTCACAAAAAAACACAATATATTGTTATTTTGAAGTGTTTGACATCAAAAAATATGTCATTTCTTTTTTCGCTAGAAAAAACAACTAAAAACTAAGCACTAAAAACTATCAACTGCGGAGACTATTTAAATTTATAGCCTCTCAAAAAGGCATCTATTTTCATTCTCTTTCGACCTTGCAATTGCAATTCCGTAACAGCAATGTAGCCATCTTTTGTTGCAAAATGCAAATATTTTTTTCCATCACTATGAAAACTGCCTATTTCATGTTTGTGTTGCACTTCTATTTTTTCGGCTCGAAAGATTTTTAGCTTTTTTCCTTCCAAATCGGTGAAAGCCGCAGGATATGGACTCATACCTCTAACGAAATCAAAGACTTGTTTTGTTGTCTGCTGAAAATTTATTTCGCAGGTTTCCTTAAAAATTTTTGGTGCAGTTCGCAAGTCATTGCTTTTCGACTGTTCTATTTGCGGAAAATCGCCACTTTCGAGAGCTTTTGCAGTTTTCACTACCAAGTTTGCACCCATTTTCATTAGTTTATCATGTATTTCGCCAGCCGTTTCGTTGGGCAAAATATCGCAAGCTTCTTGAAAAATTATTTTTCCTGTATCTATTTTTTGCTCAATAAAAAAGGTTGTACAACCTGTTTGCGTTTCGCCATTGATAACCGCCCAATTGATAGGTGCTGCCCCTCGATATTGTGGTAGCAAAGAGGCATGCAAATTGACACAGCCAAGTGGCGGCATTTCAAATACGGCAGCAGGCAACATTCTGAAAGCCACAACGAAAAACAAATCCGCTTCTAAGGCTTTTAAAGTTCTCAAAAATTTGCGACTTTTCAGGTTTTTAGGTTGCAAAATCGGCAAGTTTTTGTCGATAGCATAGCGTTTTACTGCCGACTGCATCATTTTTTTGCCACGGCCAGCAGGTTTGTCGGTAGCCGTGATGACGGCCGCAATTTCAATATCGTTTTGAACCAACATATCAAGAGAAGATACGGCAAAATCTGGCGTACCCATAAAAACTATTTTCATGTAATGATTTTAAGTGCCAAGCACCATTTATATAATATATACACTTTTCTGTCCTAAAGTGTTGCTGTTTAGTCTATTACTTTCTAGTGTTTATAGAAGTTTTTTGACAAATGCCATAAAACAAGCTAAGTATTCTTTTACAAAAAAACGTTATTTCGCATTTTTTGTAAAAATAAAATGAAAAAAACATGACTTTTATACGAATGCAACTGTCTATGTTGTAGGCTTTTGAGATAAAAAATAAAACTATTTTCTTTTAGGCACAACTATTGTTGAACTAAATAACACCGCTCTTGAACAAAAAAAGCTGCTGCATAAATAGTAAGCACCTACACAAAAACAATGATAATGTCGTCAGAAAATCAAAAAGATTGACCTTTTAAAAATTAGTCTTTTGGTGCA
>JBMZCV010000010.1:0-52035 GCA_049613665.1 Chitinophagales bacterium
CTTTGGGGCATCATAACATTCAGCTTTTTAACTAACCTGACGGCTATGGTGTTATCACCAACAACTAAAAAAGTTTGCTAAAAAGTTGTTGGTGATAACACCAACAACGGCAAGAGTCTCGTTTTTTTATAATAAATAGTATTTTCTAAATGCTTGACATTATTTTAATATCCAAGCTATTTTCGCATTTTTTTATAAAATTTATTTCAGAAAAAAGAAAAATAAGTGCTGGTGAAAACACGCAACAATATTAAAAGTATTGAGTTTTATTTTTGTAAAAGCTCAATAGTGGCGTTTTTTATAAACGCCTTTCTTTTATTAATTTCTCAATGGTTTTCCTGTTTTCAAAATGCTTTGAATACGCTCTAAAGATTTTCTTTGCGTCAGCAATTCTAAAAAGCCTTTTCTTTCCAAATCTAATAGATATTGTTCAGATACTTTTGCAGGAGCAGAAAGGTCGCTACCGCAAATTACATGAGCTACTTTTTGAGCAATATGTTCGTCATGGTCAGAAATATAACCTGCTACTTTCATTGAAGAAACACCTGTGTAGAATGTACCTAAAGCAGCACGTCCCAATACTAAAATGTCTTTGCGTTCGACAGGTTGCGTGTAGCCAGCCGCTTGCAATTCTAACACTGCTTTTTTCGCTTCTGCCAACACTCTATCGCCATTTATGACAATGCTATCTGTTCCTTTTCTGAAATATCCCATTTCCATCGCTTCGTGTGCCGAAGTCGCTACTTTTGCAGTTGCAATATTCATCAAAGCATCTTGCAAAGCTGGTACTTGCACATCACCTGTATAATAACCATCAGAAGCACGCAAAGCCAATTCTTTTGTGCCACCACCTGCTGGCAATACACCTGCACCTACTTCTACCAAACCGATATATGTTTCGGCAGCCGCAACTACTTTGTCGGCGTGTAAACAAATTTCGCAGCCTCCACCCAAAGTCAAGCCACGAGGAGCTGCAACAACAGGAATAGAAGAATAACGAACTCGCATAGTTGTTTTTTGGAACGCACGAATAGCGAAATCTAATTCGTCGTATTCTTGTTCGATAGCCAACATGAAAATCATCGCTAAGTTTGCACCAGCCGAGAAATTTGGAGCATCGCTTCCGATAACCAAACCTTTCCAGCCATCACGCTCTGCAATGTCAATTGCTGCATTGATACCTTGCAATACTTCGCTACCAATAGCATTCATTTTTGTGTGGAACTCTAAGCATAAAACGCCATCGCCAATATCGTGCAAAGTTGTACCGCTATTTTGGTAAACAGGCTTTTGGTCACGATAATTGTCTAATTTGATGTAGTCTTCTGTGCCTGCAATATCAGCATATGCTTTTGTAGCAGGGTTGTATGCCTGACGCTTGCCATCTGCTATTTTGTAGAAAGAATCGCAACCAGCTTCTAGCATATCATATACCCATTGAGCCGCTTTGTTGTCACTTTCTTCCATCGCTTTCACAGTTTTGGCTACGCCCAATGCGTCCCAATACTCAAACGGGCCAAGTTCCCAACCGAAACCTGCACGCAAAGCATCATCTACTTTATATACTTCGTCAGAAATTTCTGGAATGCGATTGCTCACATACTGAAATGTCAAATTGCCTACTCTATTCAAGAAGTTTGCCCCTTTGTCGCCTGCTGAATGCAATGTTTTTAGACGTTTTTGAATATTGTCAATTGGCTTTGCTGCCGCAATACTCGCCAAACGTGGTTTTGCTTTTGGACGATATTCGAAAGTTTCTAAATCAAGCGTTAAAATTTGGCGTTTGCCTTGTGCATTTTTCGTTTTTTTGTAGAAACCTTGCTTTGTTTTATCGCCAAACCAACCATTTTCTAGCATTTTATTTACATAATCTGGCAATTTGAAATACTCACGCATTTCATCATCTTTGCAATTGTCATAAATGCCTTTTGCTACTTTTACCATCGTATCTAAACCTACGACATCTGTTGTGCGGAAAGTTGCTGATTTTGGACGGCCAGTAATTGGGCCTGTCAAAGCATCAATTTCTTCAATAGTCATGTTCATTTTTTCCATGATATTGAAAATAGCCATCACTGAAAAAACACCAATTCTATTTGCGATAAAAGCAGGTGTGTCTTTACACAAAACAGTCGTTTTACCTAAATAAAGGTCGCCATATTTCATGAAAAAATCTACGACTTCTGGAGAAGTAGCAGGCGAAGGAATTACCTCAAACAACTTTAGATAACGTGGCGGATTGAAAAAGTGCGTACCGCAAAAATGCTGTTTGAAATCTTCGCTACGACCATCAATCAACATATGAATCGGAATACCAGAAGTATTCGAAGTGATGAGAGAACCAGCTTTGCGATATTTTTCGACATTGTTGAAAACGATTTTTTTGATGTCGAGACGCTCAATAACCGCTTCAATAATCCAATCGCAATCTTTCAACAAATCCATGTTGTCGTCGAAATTGCCTGTTGTGATAAGCGATGCAGCACTTTTGCTATACAAAGGCGATGGCTTCGATTTGACAGCCGTTTTCAAAGCATCATTTACGAGGCGATTTCTTACGGCAGGGTGTTCCAAAGTTAAGCCTTTCGCTTCTTCTTTTGGAGTAAGGCTTCTAGGCACGATGTCGAGCAAAACGGTTTCGAGACCGATATTTGCAAAGTGACAAGCGATGCGAGACCCCATAACGCCAGAGCCAAGTACGGCTACTTTTTTAATTTTTCGTTTAGCCGCTTCTACAACAGTAGAATCAGATTGAGCTATAATAGCTTCCATACGGTTATATTTATTTTTATTATTATGAATTAAATTTTATAATATTATAAATTGTCATCTTTTTGACAAAACTATTTTTTTATAATAAAGTAGTTTTATATAATGTAACGTTTATTTTTTACCAAACGTTTGGTAGATAAAAATTCTTTTTAGATATGTTATTTTTTGCAACAGCAATATGAAGAAAACATTAATTTTAGAAAAAAGTTTATTCTCTATATTAAAAACCTTTACATTTGCCCTTGTTATAAAATGCTGTTAATCTAGTAATTGAATGATATTTTGATGGGTTTGTTTTAAAAAGCTAGTGTCATTGAAGAGTCGCATCATCATCACAGAGCCTTCAATTTTGGCTACGCAATTTTTGGCTAATGCTTTTGCTTCAGCTATTTCATATTTTTCTTGAAAGATATGTGTCATAGCATCTATCCAATCTTGAAAAAATAATTGCACCATTTTTGAAAATTCAGGCATATTTCCAGCCATTTCCAAAGCTAAATTGCCCATTAAGCAGCCGCTATCGGTCGTAAAAAATTGATTTTCGGCAATATTGGCCAAAAGTTGCAGTTTTTGCTTGCTACCAAGTTGTTTGTCGTAGGCATGAATAAAGATTTCGGTTTTGTAGTATTCATGTAGATAATTGATAACTGCTTTTAGTATATCTTTTTTGCCACCTTTGAAGTAATGATATAAACTACCTTTTTTGAGGCCGCAAGCCGTTGCGATATCTTCCATAGAAGTATCAGCATAGCCTTTGCTTCGAAATACTTTTAGTGATTGTCGAATTAAGAAATTCTCGCTGACTTTCTGTTTAGGCATAAAGGTATTTATTTAATTTAGTGTTTTGCAAATTTACCAAACGTTTGGTAGATAAACAAATTTATTTTTGTAGTTTTATTTTTTTTCTTAAAAAATCGGTAAGAAAATGATTTTAATATATTATTTTTTTTGTTTTTTTGTTTGTATTCAAGCTGTATTAATACTTTTTTTGTATTTTTGTCATAAATTTATTTCATATCAATATCTATTTTTAAACTAAATTATAGTAAAATGAAAAAGTTATTACTTTTTACATTATGTTGTTTTTTTGCTCAAGTGAGTTATGGGCAAACTGCAATAATTAACGAAATCACGCCAGATCCAGGCCTCAATGATGGTTCTGGTGGCGAATATACAGAGCTGTACTGTCCGCTTGGCGGTGGAGCTTGTGACATTGGTTGTTTCTCAATTACAGATGGTACAGACATTGTTACTATTCCTGCTGGTGTCACTATTGCGGAAGGCGAAACTTATTTGATTGCCAATACTACTTTATTTGTAAATGTAGATCCTAGCTTATGGACACAATTGGGCAGCAGTCCTGCCAACTATTTAGACTTGGCTACTTGTGGTTGTTCTAATCGAGATGCTACTGTTTGGGACAATGTCCCTGGAGAGCGTATCGTAATGTTTGATGCAGGTGGTTCAATTGTAGAAGCAATATATTGGGAAGGTGGTACAAATACGGGTACAGCTCCTTTAAATGTCAATTCTTCGCCAGATGCTTCTTGTACGGCGGCTAGTTTTGTAGTACCAGAAATTGCTGCTAATCCTGCTATTTGGGAAGACATCAGTAGTTCAAAAGCTATTAAAGGTTGTCTGACTGCTTATATGCGTGATACAGATGGTAGCATGACTTGGATTTCGGATGACTGGCCAACACCAGGTCAAGCAAATGAGGCTAATCGACCTGGATATATGGTTACTTCTGATGCTACTTCTGTTTGTAGTGGAGATGATGTAACTTTTACGGTAGAAGTATATAATTACAATGCTGTTTATACCAACGATGCTGATGATGGTGGTAGTCCAAGAGGTGGCTCTTGGATTTCGGATGATGGCGGTACTACTCGTTTAGACTGGGATACAGACCCAAATGCAACCGTAAACTTTAGTGCTGCAACAGGTACTACTACTTTTACTTATACTACACCAGCTTTAACTGCTGATGCTACATACGCTATTATAGTAAAAGAAAATACGCCTGTCGCTAATGGTAGAGCTATTGAGTGTTACATAAAAGAAATCATTGATATAGAAGTAGTTTCTGATATTACTGCTATTGATTACACTTGTGACAATGGTTTAGTTACTGTAAATATTACACCTTCTTCTTCTTTTGGCGAAGTGCAATTAGATATTACAAATGGAGCAGATGCTTCTTTGAGCCAAAGTGCAACTACTACAAGTTCGCCTGTGACGTTTCAACTATCGCAAGGAACAGATTCTGACTTTTCTATTTCAGCTACGCAATTAAGTCCAAATCCTGTTTGTGCTGCTTTGCCAGCTATTACAGGTGGCCCACTTTGCGTTTTCGCTCCTAATTGTCCTGATTTTGATGATTGGGGAACTGATGCTACTGCTGATAATAGTGCTTTATGCCCAAGTGATGGTATTGAATTGTGTTTAGATGGAACAGACTTACCTTCTGGCGGAAGTATCGAATGGGTAACTTTAGCTGCTGCTGGTGATGATCCTTATACTGCTGCTGTTGATGTAATTGGTAGTGCTTATATTCCTACTCAAGGCATTAGTATTGGTAGTTCTAATGTGTATGCGGGTGCTGATGGTGCTTTTTTTGCTGCTCAAGATACTGATGGGGACTCTCCAAATCCAACAACGCAAACATTTACAATTGCTGGTTTGAATATTACAGGACAAACAGGCTTATCTTTTTCTATTGACTTGGCAGAAGAAGATGGTACAAACCCAAACGATAATAATGAATCTAACTGGGATAATGGAACTGGAAATTTTGATGAATTTATAATAAGTGCCAACATAGATGCAGCGGGAGCAAGCAATATATTATCTATTCAATCTGATGCTCCAGGAACAACTTCTAATGGAAATCCTTTAGTAGATACAAACGGAGATAGTATTGGTGATGGTACTGAAGTAACAGCAACATTTAGCACTTTTACGAGTCCAATTGCAGGAGCAGGTAATAGCCTTGATTTAGTTTTCACAATTACTGTTGAAGATGGAGGAAGTGATATTGCATTTGACAATATTATTGTTACATCAAATGAAAATCCTTCTGGTTTTTTTGTTATTGATTTTGATACTAACAATGCAGGATATACAACAGGTGCTTTTTATTCAGATGGTACTGACGATTATTTTGGAATTGTAAGTGATGGTTCTCCAGCTTGCATTACTTACCCAATTACCCCTGATGAGTGCAACATTGGCCCTATCATCATCGCTCCTCGTATCATGCCAGACCAAACAGGTTGTTCACCAGGTTCGCCAACTCCTACTTTACCTGCTCGTACCTATACTGTTACTTGTCCAACAGCAAGCATCGACGATGCAGTAGCTATTTGCGATGGTTCAAGCACTAGCTTTATGGTAGCTTTCGACAACTACGGAGGTGCTTTCCCTGCTGCTGGCTTTGATGTGACCTATACAGTTGATGGTGCTACACCTACTACTGTTACAGCTACGGCAGACCCTTTCGAAATTACAGGTATTGCAACAGCAGGCATTTACGAGTTATCAATTCTTGTTAATAATGATGGTGGCTGTGATGGTTCTGTTTCTGGCGAAGTAATTGTTACGACTTCTACAAACCCTGCTGCACCAACTTTTGCAAGTCCTACAATTGATGTATGCGAAGGCTCAAATACTTTCTTAGAAGTAGCCACAGGTGATGCCGAATTGCGTTGGTATGATGCAGACCCAACAACAACAGGCGTTTTAATTGGTACAGGTAGTTTATTGAATTATACGCCTACCGCAACAGCAGGTGGCACTGAAACCTTATTTGTCAGAAGTGAAAATGCTGACAATGGTTGTGTAAGCACTCCTGCTTCTGTTACTTTAAATGTATTGGCTTGTCCATCTGTCGGAAATTTAGTATTCTTCGATGCTGCTGATAATGGTGCTTTTGATGCAGGCACAGATGTAGGTTTGGCAGGTATTACCGTAACTTTATACAATGCTACAACAAATATGCCAGCAGATGGCTTTATTCCTTTAACAACAGATGCAAATGGAAACTATCTATTTGAAAATGTTCCTCCAGGCGACTACTACGTTTCATTTACAATTCCTGCAGGTTATGTAACAAGTACTGCAACACCAACAGGAAATGACCAAAATAATGCTGCTACCACAGGTAACACGGCTGTATTTACAGTCGCAGCAGCTACTGACGACCTCACAATTGATGCAGGTTTGATTGGAACAGGTTCTATTGGCGACTTTGTGTGGGCTGATACTAATGGCGATGGCATACAAGATGTTGGCGAAGCAGGTATCAATGGTGCAACCGTAGATGTAATTTGGTATGGCGATGATGGCGTAGCTGGTGGTGGCGATGATGTCACTTATACAGTTACAACTGCTAATGATGGTACAAATGATGGTGCTTATTTAGTAGAAAATTTACCTCCAGGTAATTATAGCGTAAGTGTTACAGGTGGTACAACAGGTACAGCTACTTTTGATAGTGATGGCGGTAATGATTCTAGTTCATTGGTTACTTTGGGCGATGGCGAAGATAACACAGACCAAGATTTCGGCTTTCAAGAATCTTCTTGCAACGCTGCAGTTGGTGTATTCCCAGGCCAATAATTTTAAACTAAATAAAAGTTTTCTTTTTTAGCGAAAAGAAAAATATAGAAAACAACAAACATTGAGCGAAAAAGTCTATTTCGTTCAATGTTTTTCTTGTTATAGCAACTTCTTAAATATTTAATCTATATCTTTGCTTTCAAAAAGAAATAGATAAGCATGAATAAACATTTCATTGAACTATTGAAATACGATTTTTGGGCAACCCAACAACTTTTAAAAACGATTGAAAAATATGAAGTGCAAGATGAAAAAATACTTTTTTGGCTCAATCACACTTACAATGCTCAAATGATATGGCTCAAACGCATTGTTGGCCAGCAATCTCACCTTACATCAAATACGATGCACGATACTGAACATCTAGCTAGCTTTTTTATGCAAGTCAATTCTTTTTTGTTAGGCTTGTTATATAATCGAAAAAACGAAAATGTTCCCAATCTGAATACCATTATTGCTTATAAAAATAGCAAAGGAATTTCATTTGAAAATACAATGCAAAGCATTTTTTCGCACCTTTTGCATCATTCCACACACCATAGAGGGCAAATTTGCTCACAACTGCGAAATTTAGGTATTCAGCCACCGCCAATAGATTATATTTTTTATAAAAGAAAACAGCAAAGTGAAAGACATTAGAAGCAGAAATGATATTGAGTTATTGGTTAATGATTTTTATAAAAAAGCACTAAAAGATGAGAAAATTGGCTTCATTTTTACTGATATTGTACAGCTAAATTGGAAAACTCACATACCTATTATATGCGATTTTTGGGAGAGTGTTTTGCTCGACAACATCAAATATAAAGGAAATCCTATCTTGAAACACATTGCATTGAATAAAAAAATAAATCTTAAAAAAGAACATTTTGAACGTTGGCTCATGCTATGGCAAAAAAGCGTTCAAAGAAATTTTGCTGGAAAAATAGCCGATGAAGCCATCAAAAAAGCTAACATGATGGGAAATTTGATGCGATATAAAATTGAAAAAAGTAATGACGCTGGCTTTATACAATAAAATTGGCTCTTTTTCAATCAAAAGAATCGCAATTCGTATGCGAAAACATACAAATTGCGATAATACCTAATCTCTTCCAAATTATAAAATATCGTTTTCCTAATATGTAGCTAAACTTTCGTCAATTTCGTTGGCATAAGCCAAAACACCACCTTTCAAATTATACAAATTATCGAAACCAAAAGCCTCCTCTAGCTTCCGAATAGCATCGGCACTACGCTTGCCACTTCTACAATGAATGACTACCTTTTTGTTTCGAGCAACTTTTTCAAAAGCCTTTTCAATCTGTCCCAAAGGTATGAGTTCGCCAGCCAAATTCACAATTTCATATTCATAAGGCTCTCGCACATCTATCAATTGAAAATCTAATTTTTCGTCTCCCCAAGTTTTCAGCGTTTGCACATCTATCTCTTTCACTTCTTTCGGTTTTTCCGTTTCAAAACCCAAATCGACATTGCAAAATTCTTCATAATCAATCAAATTCGTTTGCGTTGGGTTTTCGCCAGTTAGCGGATTAAATTTGCTTGGTTTCACTTTCAAAGTGCGAGTATGAAAAGTAGCCGCATCAAACAAAAATAAACGCCCAGAAAGTGGCTCGCCTACGCCAGAAATAATTTTAATCACTTCCAAAGCTTGCAAACTACCAATGATGCCAGGAAGTACGCCAATCACACCACCTTCTGCACAATTTGGCACTAACTCGGCAGGTGGCGGTTCTGGAAATAAATCACGATAATTTGGCCCTAAATTTCCTGCTGTATCTCGCCAATTGAAAACAGAAACCTGCCCTTCAAAGCGAAAAATAGATGCATAAACATTTGGCTTCCCTAGCAACACACTCGCATCATTGACCAAATATCGTGTCGCAAAATTGTCTGTGCCATCTGCCACTACATCATAATTTTTCAAAATATCAAGAGCATTTTCCGAAGTCAATTTTGTATTATGAACCGTAATTTCGATATAAGGATTCAACGCCAACAATCGTTTTTTGGCTGTTTCAGCCTTAGATTTGCCCACATCTTCCACCGTAAATAAGACTTGACGCTGCAAATTGCTGTTATCTACCACATCAAAATCTACAATTCCGATATGTCCAACGCCTGCCGCAGCCAAATATAACAAGACAGGACTTCCCAAGCCGCCAGAGCCAACAACTAGCACTTTTGCTGCTTTCAGCTTTCGTTGTCCTTCAATATTAAACTCTGGAATGATGATATGGCGACTATAACGTGCGATTTCTTCGTTTGAAAATTTTATTTTGTTATCTGACATTTTTTTGTTTTTATAAATGACAATAGTTCTGACATTTTTTATAACAATTTTCAGTTTCATAAAAAAACTTCTTTTGACAAGTGAAACA
This sequence comes from Chitinophagales bacterium, assembly GCA_049613665.1. Taxonomy (GTDB): domain Bacteria; phylum Bacteroidota; class Bacteroidia; order Chitinophagales; family UBA2359; genus JBMZCV01. The sequence goes on from JBMZCV010000010.1 coordinate 9,774, forward strand.
TACTATTTTCAGTTCAAAAGGCCATTAAATTTGCAAATATTGGCCACCTTAACCTAAAAAAAATAGTACGTTTAAACTTTTGATAAAAAAATGTATAAATGTCCGAACTGTTGAAATAAGAAGTTAAAAATTATTTTTTTAATGCTAAAAAGAGCCGCCTGCAATAGCTGGCACAATGCTAACAACTGTTTCGTTAGAAATAGCAGTTTCACTACCATCAAGGCTATTAATGTCTTCATCGCCAACATAAATGCGGATAAAAGAGCGAATTTGCTGGTTTTTGTCCAAAATATGAGGTGCTAATTTGGGATTTGCTGCTACCAAATCGGCAATAGCTGTTTGCACATTTTGGCTATCTACATCAAAAGTTGATTGATTGCCTGTAAATTTTCTTAACGGAGTTGGAATGATAATTTTTGCCATGATTTGTATATTTTTTAAGTTAATTTTTAAATGTATTTTTGCTTTTCAAGCTTATAAAACGCTTTCTTCATCAAATATTTTCGTTTCTTCATTGAGCCGCCACGAGCGTAAAATATCGACTTTTCCATTCATAACTGAAATAATGATGTATGAAAAAAACGGCATTGCTTGCTTCAAATCATGCACCGACGGAATGGCGAGATGATTTGGATGTGTGTGATAAATGCCCAACAATTCAATTTGATTTGATAATGCGTATTGCTCTGCTTTCATATAGTCGAAAGGCGAAATTTCAAAACGCCTTCTTTGGTCGCCTTTTTTGCTATTTTTCGCAGGCCGTGCCAACTCGACATATCGTTTTCCGCCTGTTATTTTTCCATACAAAAAACCGCAACATTCGTTCGGAAAACTCGCTTCGCTTTGCTCAAACATCACTTTCTTTGAATTTTCATTAATGCTTATTTCCATTTTAAAATATTTTTTTATCTACAAACGTTTCGCATCTATGATGCTTTAAAATGTTTCTTTTTTACAAAAAAATATGCTTTAATACTTCGCCATATTTCTCTGCATTGTCTGCGAAAATCGTGACAATAGTGCCTTCTTTTATCTGTTCTGCAACTTGAATCGCACCAACCAAATTTGCGGCTGCCGAAGGACTCAATAAAATACCTTCTGTTTGTGCAACATGTCGAATCATGTCGTAAGCTTCCATCGTATCGACTTCCAAATTTTGATGTGCAATGCTGCCGTCATAAATTCGAGGCACTTTCGCTGTTTCGAGATGTTTCCAACCTTCCATACCGTGCAAAGCCGAATTTGGCTGAAACGAAATCAGTTGAATATTAGGGTTCAACAATTGCAATTTTCGGCTTGTGCCAACAAAAGTTCCTGTTGTGCCGATTCCTGTTGCGAAATGCGTAATTTTTTGATTCGTTTGCTCAAAAATTTCTACTGCTGTTGTCTCGAAATGTGCTTTCCAATTGTTTTCGTTAGCATATTGGTCGGCATAAAAATACTTGTTTGGATAAGCTGCTGCCAACTCTTTAGCTTTTGCTTGCGAGCCATCTGTGCCATCGAAACGAGAAGTATAAATGATTTCTACGCCAAGAGCTTTGAGAATTTGCTTGCGTTCTGCCGAAGCATTTTCTGGCAAACACAAACTTACTTTTATGCCCAAAGCCGCTCCGATAGACGCATAAGCAATGCCTGTATTGCCACTTGTAGCGTCTAAAAGCGTTATGTTTTCATGTATAAATCCTTGATTAACAGCATTTTTTATGATGTTGAAAGCTGGCCGAGCTTTTACACTTCCACCAAGTTGTTGCCATTCTAGCTTGGCAAAAATTTGTATATTCTTTTTTTGAAAAGCTCTTTTTATTGGAAACAAAGGCGTATTTCCGATAAAAGATTGTATGTTTTTGAGTCTTTCAAGAAGTTTTTGGCTGACTTGTCGTTTTACTTGATTCATTTTATGATAGACGTTTTTTGTATGGCGAAAAAAAAATGCACTTTTTCAACTGAATGAAAAAGTGCATTTTTGATAAAAAATATTTTTTACAATAAATTACATAGCTACGCCTTTCCACTTTTGGTGAATGAAACAACAACAGCAGCAACAGCAATTGATATGTAAATTTGTAAATAACATGTTTAGATAATTTTTCAGTAACAACAAAAAATAGAAAAAGCCTTTCTTATGACCAAATAGTCTTGTAGAAAGGCTTTTTCAAACATTGCAATGTTTATATAATAACACAATCTTTCCACATTTATGGACAATACATAAAACAGCAACAACAACAAAATGAATGAATTAATCGCATAATGAGAAAGATTGAAATATTCTATATTATTTAATACTAAGCGTTTATTTTTAAACGGACTGCTATAATACGGCGTTTTTTTTAGAAAAACAAACCTAGAACATCATAAAAGTTACAAAGTGTATCTTTAATCAGTTTTGTGACATAAAATTGACTTTTTGGATTATTTTGCTTTACCCAAATAAAATAATAGTGTGTTTGTATTTGAATGTTTGCTTTTTATTCGTATTTTGAAAAAAAACAAATATTTTGCTTTTTTACTGAAAATAGTAATAAAATAGTGCTTTTTTCCTTTTTATATTTTGACAGTTTTTTCACATTCCTTATTTTACACCATGTTTTCTAAAAAAAGATGTAAATTTATTGTTCAAGACTAATTTTTAATTTACGCTGTGTCAAAGGCTATTGAATAATAATGCTATTTGTGCTAACACCTTAAAAAACTTGTTAGTTTACCAATAGTTCGGATATTTATACGTTTTTTATCAAAGACTTAAACATATTATTTTTTTTAGGCTAAGGTGGCCACTATTTGCAAACTTTATAGCCTTTTGAACTAAAAAATAGTAGGTTTCCCTTGCCAAAAGGTGTTTTTTTATTCGACTGAAAATTGTTATAAAAAATGTCCGAATCATTGTTTACATAAACTGTAAAATAAATTTGTCCAAATACTTACTAAACATAAGTTTATTTTTTAATTTATATTATAAAGTTAAATCTACTTAATTGATGAAATCAAAAATTGTATTAATAACGGTTTTATTTTTCTCGCTATTCATGTTTAGCAACTGCTCCAACTCAGCTAGTTGTACTGATGGCATTCAAAACCAAGGCGAAAGAGGGATTGATTGTGGCGACGATGCTGGCTTATGTCCTGCTTGTTCCGATTGTACCAATGGTATTAAAGATGGTGGAGAAGAAGGCATAGATTGTGGTGGGCCAAATTGCGACCCATGCGAAACAGCAGTAGCGAGCTGCACTGATGGCATTCAAAATCAAGGCGAAGAGGGCATAGACTGTGGCGGCCCTTGTACGGCTTGCGACCCTATTATTATAGGTGGCGATGCTGCTATGACAGCAACCATAGATACGGTAGCATTTGTAGCTACTAGCGTAGTGGCAGTTGTGGTTGAGCCACTTGTGAGCATCACAGGAAATGCTGGCGATATAGGAATTGCTTTGTCTTATTCTGGCACATTAGAAACAGGTACTTTCGACTTGGCAAGTGCTACGATGACACAAGATGTTATCTCTTGTACATCTACTAGCGGCACGATTACATTTTCGAGCGTAGATACCGACAATCAACTTTTATCTGGCTCATTCGAGTTTGATTGCAACGATATTTTGGGTGGTACAGGCGACCATAGCATCACATCTGGTACTTTTGAAAATGTAAGTTTCTAAATCTTTCTATAAAAAAACAAAATGCGAATAAATCGAGTGATTTATTCGCATTTTTTATTTGTCTTAGGAATATTATAGCGATAAGTGTTACATTTTAAAATGTAATACTTATTTTTTAGTGATATTTCTTCAACGCCTTTTCGCCTAATTTCGTCATATCTTGACTCCACATCATGCCTTTGTTGCTGACCAGCTTTTTGCCATTAGGTTCAATAATGACTAAGGTAGGCAACGCCTCTACGCCATATTTATCGGCCAAAGCTTTTCCTTCTCGGCTATCGACATCTATTTTAAGATTGACAAACTCTTTGTTATACATATTAGCAACAGGTCTGCTATTAAAAACTTGCTTGTCCATAATTTTGCATGGCCCGCACCAAGTTGCATAAAAATCTATAAAAATAGGTTTATCTTCTTTTTTGGCCATCGCAACAGCATCATTGAAAGATACATTTTGGAAGTTTAGCTTAGTCGAAGTTTTCGATTTTGGGCTAGGTTTTTGGTAAGTCGTATTTTGTGATTGTCGTGGTGTACTACCACAGCTAGATAAAATGACCAATATACTAGCCATTACAGCCACTTTTCTCATGTTTTGGAATGTTCTCATTGAATTGAATTAACTTTATTAAAATATAAAAAATGCAAAAATAGTATTTGCAAATTAAGGTTTGGAAGTGTTATTAAAACTGTTTTGCAATCACTATTATTTTGTAAAAATAGATATAAATAGAATAAATAAGCGTACATTTTTCATATAATAAAAAAACAATCCTATTCTAACAACTTAAACCGCCACAAACGCTCAAAACTTGCCCAGAAACATAGCTCGACATATCGGAAGCCAAAAAGACAGCTACATCAGCTATTTCTTTGCCTGTGCCAAAACGTCGTAAAGGTATGGTTTTCAAAAAATCGGCTTTTGTTTCTTCTTTAAGTTCGTCGGTCATATCGGTAGCTACAAAACCAGGGGCTATCACATTGCAACGTACATTACGAGAACCCAATTCTTGTGCCACAGATTTGCTAAAGCCGATAATTCCAGCTTTTGAAGCCGAATAATTTGCTTGCCCTGCATTTCCTCGCACGCCAACCACCGAACTTACATTGATAATGCTGCCTGCTTGCTGTTTCATCATGTAGCGAACTGCGTTTTTTGTGAGATTGAAAACTGATTTCAAATTGGTGTTCATCACATCATCCCACTGGCTTTCTTTCATTCTTAGCAGCAATCCATCACGAGTGATACCTGCATTATTGACCAAAATATCAATGCGACCAAAAGTTTTAATAACACTTTTAATGAGTGTTTGAGCTGCCTTGAAGTCTGACGCATCTGATTGGTAGCCAACTGCTTTTATGCCCAAAGCATGGAGTTCTTCTGTCAATGTTGTGGCTTTTTCGACAGACGAGCGATAGGTAAAGGCAATGTTTGCCCCTTCTTTTGCCATTTGCAAAGCCATAGCACGGCCAATGCCTCGTGTAGCTCCTGTGATAAGGGCTACTTTGTTGGTTAATAAACCCATTTTTTTAGTTTTTAATTTTTTAGTCAAAAAATAAATTTACCTTACTTTTATTAAAAAAGTATAATTCGTTTGCTTTTACACAGATTTTAATCTACATTTGGATTATAATCTAAAAACAATATGACAGCTACACAAATATTTTATCAAAACATTGCCCAAATTAGAGATTTGTTTCATAAATATGGTCGTTTTGATGATGCTAATGCCAAACTAGACGAATTGTCGAAATACTTATGTATTTATGTTTATGAAAAACAAAGTCCAAAGTTAGCAAAATATAATATAGCAAGCTTACTTATTGAGTTTGAAAAAAACAATTCTTTTTCACTTGTTTCAAAAATTCAAGAATTGTTTCATCAAGTTATACTTATTGATGAATTAAAAGATGCCAATGGACATTCCATATTTAAAAATTCGGCAAAGCTAAATATTGCAGCCGATGACCATCAGTTTGCTTATGCTTTATTAAAATTAGTTTGCAATGCTGTTGATGGCATTATTGAAGGCGAAAGAAACTTTGATGTTCTCAATGAATGTTTTGGACACTTTGTGAGAGCTAATTTTAGAAATCACATTGAAGATGCCCAATATATGACTCCCAATGAAGTAGTCGAATTTATTTGCGATATAGCACTTCACGATATAAATGTCACAGATGTAGATTTAAAAGAATTTATAGTTTTAGACCCTTGTTGTGGTGTTGGCTCGTTTATTTCTACATTTTATCAAAAAAACTTAACTTCAAAAAAGGTTAAAAATCTAACAGTCATTGGCCAAGATAAAGTAGAAAGAATGGCCAGATTATCGAAAATAAACCTTTTTCTTGCCAACAATAAAAAGCATATTATTTCAAACAACAATTCACTTTCAGGAAAGTCTGCACTTGATAATTTGCATGGAAAAGTTGATTTAATACTAACCAATCCTCCTTTTGGAGCAAAGTTTACGAGCGATGAATTAAAAGTTGATGCAAAAAAAAATTATCCTCATTTATTTGATATTATAGTAAGAAAAAACAAAACGTTTAACTCAGAAGTCTTATTCGTTGATAAATGCCTTTCTTTGCTAAAACCAAATGGTAAATTGTTGGCAGTAGTGCCAGATAGCGTTATTTCCTCTAAGGGCCTTAATGAAATGTTAAGACGTAGATTAGCGTATAAAAATAATATTCACATTAAAGCTATTATAGAATTGCCAAATGTCACTTTCGCACAAGCAGGCACACGCACCAAAACAAGTATTCTTTATATTGAGAAAGGAACAAGCAAAATTTCTAATACTTTTATTGCGAAAAGCGAAAGTATTGGTTTTGAAGTTAGTACCAAAAAAGGTGCAACCATAAAACATGAGCAAGGCGAAAATGATTTGTTAAGTATTTTTAAAGCTTATGTTTCGCAAATGGATTTTAAGAATGGTTTGGATATTCAAAAAGTCATTCAAAAACAGCCTTCTTGTGTTGCTATTCCTTCCGAATGGTTAAAAGAACAAACATGGACTCCCAACCATTATAAAGCATCAAAATTTACTTCTTTTGATAATATGAAAATTCCAGCAAAAGAAGTAAACTTTGTAAAGTTGTCAGATATTGCATTTTTCGATACCAAAAAGAGAAAGAAAGAAATTTTGGCCAATGATGCAAAATGTATTAGCGTACTTCATATAAACGATGAAAATTTAAACTATGAAGATTTTCTAAATTATGCTCCCAAATATATGGGCATTCCTTGTCAAAATGGCGATTTGCTCTTTTCAAAAATAAACCCTAGAATTGTTAGAATATTTGTTATACCTAATTTACCTTATGCTTTAAGCTGTTCTTCCGAATTTGAAGTACTCAATTCTTCAACCGAACTGAGCAATTATGCTCTAAAAATGTTGTTATTGTTGCCTGCTGTTCAAATTCAAATTAAAGCTTCTACTTCTGGCACATCGTCTTCTCACAATAGAATAAAAACTAACGAATTATCTAATCTTATTATTCCAATGCCCAAAAAAGGTAGCAACTATTATACATCTTTTATTGAAAAAGCAAAAAAATACGAAGAAGACAGTATCGCCTACAACAATTTAATTTTTACTATGTATAAAACTAAAATGGAAGTTTTCGACATGGTTGAATAAAATTTAAACTGCCTCCAAACACATTCCCCTTGTCAAGACACTTTTTTTGAAATATACAATGTCATACGACAATTTATTGCTATTCCAAATAGCTTCTAAAAAAAGCGGATAGTGCAAGTTTCCACAACTATTTCTAAATTCATTAGAGTTTTTACCTCTTGGCGGATGCAACTGAAAGTTATTGCTAGTAATAATGCCTTCATCTCTTTTTTTATACCAAACAGCACACATTTTGCGAAAAAAAGGGTCTTTAGGTGGCCGAACAAGCCAAACTCTGCATCTTTCGCTTTTATGTTTAGGTTCATTATCCCACAAAACAAAAATAAGTTTTGGCATAGTATCTAAATAAGATAAATTACCAGAATATTCGCTTTTTGTACCTGCTTTAATAACGCCATTAAAGCGTGGTGTATCAATTGCTCCCCATGTATTAGCACCTTTTACATCTGAGCCATCAAGTAAATCAGGGCCTTTTTTTCGCCCATATCCTTCTATTCCTGTTAGCAAACTAGCTAATATTTGAGACCAAGCTCTTGTATCAGTTGGCGTAGGCTGTTTTGTTGCTTTTGCATAAGGTTCGACAGCAAAAAATGATTGATGGTGTAAATTAAGAAATGTAAGCACTTCCCTCAAATCTGTATTCATTGGTTATGTTTTTTGATGGCTAAAATATACTCTTCCTTTCATTTCTCAAAATAAAAAAACGAGCATATCAGCCACTTATTTTTCGAGAAATAAAAAGCTAATACACTCGCACATTTTAATGCTTTATTTTTTTTGAAGCAAAAAAGCTTATCCGATAAACTCGCCTTTCAAAGCTCTAGCCATCGTCAAACCAATGATAGCTGGCGACTCTACTACTTGAATGCCACACTGACGCATGATTTCCATTTTGGCAGCAGCCGTATCGTCTTTTCCGCCGATAATAGCACCTGCATGTCCCATTCTACGGCCTGGAGGAGCTGTTTGACCAGCAATAAAACCGACAACAGGTTTTGTAGCATTGGCTTTAATCCAATTTGCTGCGTCAGCTTCCATTTGTCCACCGATTTCGCCAATCATAATGATACCTTCTGTGTCTGGGTCGTTCATCAACAATTCGACAGCATCTTTTGTGGTAGTGCCAATAATTGGGTCGCCACCAATGCCGATGCAAGTAGATTGTCCCAAGCCTTCTTTGGTTACTTGATCAACTGCTTCGTAAGTCAAAGTACCAGAACGAGATACAATACCGATAGTACCTGGACGATGAATGAAGCCTGGCATAATACCTACTTTCGCTTCGCCTGGTGTCATAATACCTGGGCAGTTAGGGCCTATTAAGCGGCTTTTTTTACCTGCTAGATAAGACTTTACCTTTACCATATCTTGCACAGGAATACCCTCTGTAATAGCAACAATCACTTCAATGCCAGCGTCGGCAGCTTCCATAATGGCATCGGCCGCAAAACGTGGAGGCACGAAAATAATGGATACATTTGCTCCCTCATTGCTTACTGCATCAGAAACAGTATTGAAAACAGGACGTTCTAGGTGTATCAAACCACCTTTTCCTGGTGTTACACCACCTACTACATTTGTGCCGTATTCAATCATTTGACCAGCGTGAAAAGAACCTTCACGGCCAGTAAAACCTTGAACAATAACTCTTGAATGTTTATTTACTAATACGCTCATGAAATATGTATTCTATATAAATTTAAAATTTTCTATTTTTGTTTTACAAATATCAACTTTTTTCCAGAGTTGGTTTTTGCGATGCGAAATTACAATAATTTAAGGTATTTTTAAAACTTGATAAAAATTTTGTCGTGAAATTGGTAGTTTTTTTAAATTTGAAAATAGCTACTTTTTATTTTTTCGGCAAAAACTATATAAAAAGCAGCTTGAGATACTTCCCAAACTGCTTTTTTTGTTAGCACTATTTAATAAACGGTCGATTCGTTGCTAACGCATTGATGTTCAGCGTGTTAGCTTCAACGAGATGTATATTTATTTTTGTCTGACTACTCTAATACATTTTTTCTGAATAAGCAGGTTTCAAAGGCAAGCCAAAGTTTTTTGATTTCGCAAAATTCAGCAAAATTTCAAGTTTTGTTTCCTCAACTTCAGGGCAAAAAAGATTGAGCTTTTTATACAACGCTTGCAAATTGTCGGTATTAAATTTTATTTTCTCCTGAATAAGATAGGGTGTCAAAAAAACACCAACTACATTATGATAAGTGCTTTCCAAATTATTTAAGTCTTTTGGCATTTTATCAACAAATGAGTAACCTGTAATGTTTAATACCTTAAAAATTTGCTGAACACACCATTCAGTAGGTGTTTCTTCTTCATTAACCAAGTGAAAATAATCGCCTTCTAGGTTTTGTATGCAGGTTTGATACAATATTTTGGCGGCAAAATCTACGGGAATAATATTTATGCCCGAATTTAAATCAGCTAAAACACGAAGTTTTACCTCTAGTTCTTCGTCATAAATCGATTCTGTATTATTTTTACAAACCATCGTTTTCCAATGAAGGAAAAAAGCAGCCCAGCCATAAAAAACATCAAACTTCGGTATTGCTCCTATTTCGTTTTCCAATAGTCTGCCGCTAATCGTAGTTGGTCTAAATATCCGACAGCGAAGTCCTGTACGGTCTTGATAGGCTTTTACTAATATTTCGGCTTGCAATTTACTTCTTTCATAAGGATTTCTAAATTTTTGGTCTAAATTTACATAATCTGGCTGAATTTCGTTGTAAGTAGCTCCACAAACATAAGCCGTACTGACATAATCAAACTCTTTAACATCTAATTTGGAAACTAAATTTAAAAGATTTTCTGTACCTTTTACATTGATTTGATGCAGTTTTGCAATATTTTCGGCACTATTTTTAAAATTAGAAAAAGCAGCAAGGTGCATAAAATAATGAATTGTTTTTCCTTTCAATTTATTCAATTCATCATTACTGATTAATTCGTCATTGGTTAGTTCAATATTGACAAAATGAACTTTTGTATCAAAAAACACCTTTAATTCTGGTAATTTATCGGAACTCGCTGCCAAATAATCAAGCCCGTCATTAAAAAAGATGTCTTTCATACGCTCAGACAAAGTTTGTTGAGCCGATGAGCGTCCCAAAATAATTAATTCAATACTATCAAGCTGATGCAAGTTATCTTTAACAATTTCAAAAAATACATTTCTACCAAAAAATCCTGTGACTCCTGTTAATGCAAATACTTTATTCGCCATTTTTAATTGTTTAATAGCTGTTTACTTGAAAAGCAAGTTTCTACTTATTCAAGCAAACAAGAGTTAGTAATAAAGGTTGTTTTATGTGTATTTATTGCACATATTTTGAGTAAATTTACATTCATTTTATATGAAATATGCTTTTTTTCTATTAAAAAAAAGAAACTTGATGAGTCATAGGCTAACATTTTAAATACTGCAAAAATATTTTTTTATCTTTTGTTTTCGTTTTAATACAATTCATTATAACATTAAAATAAAACGGAAATTATTAATCCGTAGCAACAAAAAAAACATTTTTCCAAAAAAATTAAAACCCTTTTTTTCCCAAAAGTGTAATAAAAGCAATAGATTAGCGACATATTGAGTAGAAAGTATTAATTTTGTTATTTCTTTTCATTATTTCAAAAAAAGTAAACTAAATATAAACCTATGGATTTCGATAGCTGGCAAAAAAAACAAGGCAATACGAATGTTAAAGCAAAAGAGCAAAAACCAAAAGCAAAGCAAAAGTCGTGGAAACGAGAGTTGTTAGAGTTGGCTATTATTGCATTTATTATCGTTCCGCTCATCAATATTTTCGTGTTGCAATCTTATGCTATTCCGACTTCTTCTATGGAAAATGAAATGTTGGTAGGCGACAAACTTTTTGTTAGCAAATTTCATTATGGTGCAAGAGTGCCGATGACTCCTATTGCATTTCCGTATGTGCACAATACTTTGTTTGGCTCGCCATCTTATACCGAAGCTGTCAAATTGCCATATAAAAGACTGCCTGGCATTGCTCCTTTGAAGCGAAACAACATCGTGGTATTCAATTATCCAGGCGATGTGAAATATGATATTCCTGTCGATAAGCGAGAAAATTATGTGAAGCGTTGTGTGGCAGTAGCTGGCGATGAAATTCAAGTGATTGAAGGCGAAGTTTTTATAAATGGCGAAAAAGGCGAAAAGCTGAGAAATCTACAACATGCCTACCAAGTTATGACGACAAATGAACCTTTCAATCCGAAAAAAATAAAAGAATTGGGCGTTTCAGAAGTCTATCGTTTTCCGAAACGTGGCAATGAACCTGCTATTCCAATTTCAAAACTCGGTGGTGTGAAAGCTTCTGCTTATACTTTTATGCTGACCGAAAAAGCAGCAGCAGCTTTAGAAAAAATGAGCAATGTGCAAGTTGTCAAAAGAATGATACAGCCTGTCGAAGCAGCAGATGTATATATTTTTCCTCGTGACGAGCGTTTTGCGTGGAATGTCGATAATTTTGGCCCTGTTTATTTGCCAAAAGCTGGCGAAAGTATCAAATTGGACTCTACCAACTTTGCGATTTACGAATATCATATTCGCAACTACGAAGGCGAAAAAGATATTACTTTCAAAAATAATCAAGCTTATCTCAACGGAAAAGCCATTGAAAGTTATACTTTTAAACAAAATTACTACTTTATGATGGGCGACAACCGACACAATTCGGCCGACTCTCGCTATTGGGGTTTTGTGCCAGAAGACCATATCGTGGGCAAACCAATTTTCGTGTGGCTTTCTACCGAAAAAGATGCCACAGGTTGGTCTGACTGGGTGCGTTGGGGAAAAAGTATGAGAACTGTTCAATAGTTTTTAATTTTTAGTGATGAGTTTTTAGTTCAATGGTTCTGACAATTTTTATGACATCATTTTATATAATTGTTAATTATAACAAGTGTTTTTTTATCAAAAAAACACCATTTTTCAATAAAACCTGTCAAATGGAGTATCGAATTTAAGCATAACAAGAATATTGTTTTTCGCTCCAAAAAGTGCCAAATAAACTATAAAACAGGTATGAGTTTTCAACTCGTGCTGGTACACTTTTTTGTTGATTTTTTTTAAATATTAAGACTTATTATTTTGTCATTTCTTACAAAAAATAGGGCGAATGTTTATAAAAAAACACCATGAAATTCGACAGCCCACCTGTCAGATTTTCCCAAAAAGGGATAAATATCCGAACCTTTATTAGTTAAAAAAAGAATTAAAAACATTTTTAAAATAACAAAAAAGCTTATAAATTTAACAGAGTTAATTTATAAGCTTTTCTATATATAATAATACAATGACAACTCCTTCTGATTCGAGTGTTGAACCTAACGAAAAACCGATTAAAAAGAAGCCAAAACCGCTTTGGCGTGAATGGTTTGATGCCTTGTTTTTCGCTATTATTGCGGCCACCATCATCCGCACTTTTTTCATTGAAGCCTACACTATTCCGACTTCTTCGATGGAAAAAACTATGCTTGTAGGCGATTATCTTTTTGTTAGCAAGCTAAATTATGGTGCAAGAGTGCCAATGACACCGCTTTCGTTTCCTTTCGCACATCATACGATGCCTTTTACGGGTGGCAAATCATATAGCGAAGCTTTGAAATTGCCTTATTGGAGACTGCCTGGTTTTCAAGATATAAAACGCAACGATATTATTGTTTTCAATTATCCGATGGAAAGTATGCGGCCTGTCGATAAGCGAGAAAACTATATCAAACGTTGTGTTGGGTTGCCAAGTGATACGCTACAAATCGTGAATCGGCAGTTGCTCATCAACAACGATAAATCGGAAGATATGGGCAATATGCAGTTTAATTATTTTGTGCGAACAAACGGCAATCACATCAATAAAAACGATTTATTTAAGCTAAATATCACAGAAGGTGGTTTGAACGAAGCCACCGATAGTTTCAATTTGTATAAATATGCTTTGACGCTCGAAAGTCTGGAAAAGATGTCGAAATTTAAGAATGTCGTCAAAATAGATACCGTTATGCGTGACAAAGGTATTTATAGCGAAGAGGTGTTTCCGCTTTATCCAAAATTGATGCAAATGGCTCATGCCGAACATCATAATCAAGATACGATAACTAAAGTTTCTAAGCAAATTATGAAAAGTTTTGCGTGGAATATCGACAACTTTGGCCCTTTGGTAGTGCCAGCGAAAGGCGACACGGTAGAACTAAACTTAGAAAATATTTATTTGTATGAACGCATTATTAGGGTGCATGAACACAATGATTTGCAGTTTAACAATGACCAAATACGCATCAATGGCAAGGTGGCGACTTCTTATGTTTTCAAGATGAATTATTATTTTATGATGGGCGACAACCGACACAATTCGGCGGACTCTCGCTATTGGGGTTTTGTGCCAGAAGACCATATCGTGGGCAAAGGCTGGCTAGTGTGGCTCTCGCTAAAACCGATAAATCTCAATCGCAAGGCTGGCTTTTTTAGCAAATATGTGTTTAAAGGGAAAGAAGTGCGTTGGGATAGGTTTTTTAAGTGGATACATGAGTAAAATCACTTAAAAGGCTCAATAGTGGTAGGTTTTATACCTACCAAAACCATATTTTTACAAAAACAAATAATCAGCGAAAAACATAAGCGGTTTGTTCTAAAAAAAATGGATTAGAAATGTATTTATCAGAATTATATAAAAAACATATTATTATAATAAGAACTTTCTCGTGCTAAAACTACATATCTATCCGATAAACCACCCTCGGATAATCCAAAATATTCACCTTCTTTTTCGTCAGTTGTCGGATAGCATCTCGTGCAATCCACTTTGCGGCCTTGCTATCTAGTTCCAAGATTTCGTGAGCCTGTACCAAAGCCATTTTATGCAAATCAACATTTCGTTTGCCTATATTTCGCAAAGCCCAATTTACTGCTTTTTTTACATACTGCCGCTCATCTGTCGCCGCTTGCTTTATGAGTGCGAAAAACTGTTCAAAAACTTCATTTTCGGCTTTTTTATCAGCCATACAATAAGCCGCCATCGTTGCGAAAGCTGCTCTTTTTTCAAACTCGGCAGGCCGCAAATACCATTCATTTATTTTTGCAACAGCAAATTCACTTTTCGCAAACAAACCCATAGAAAACGAGTCGCAAACCTCCCAATTTTCGAAAGTTTGCACCCATTTTTCCATCAATTCTTCCGTTATCTCTTTTGGCGAAAACAATTTGCTACACAAAATTCTAGCCTCATAAATACCGCTATCAAACAGTTTTATGGCTAATTCGTTGTTTTTGCCTATTGTTTTCGCCAAAATTTTCAAATCTTTGTGATAAATGCCAAGTGCATTTTTGGAAACTATGCCAAACTTTTTTTCTTTCAAAAGCACTTTTTCGGCATTTCCCAAATGACGCAACTCCGCTATTATTTCATCAAAAGTCATACTTATAATCTTGATATTTATCGTATTTTTGCTACTTTAAAAATCGTTTTTTCGCCTGCTACTTCTACTCGTACCAAAAACACGCCTACTGTAAATTGGTCTTTATCTATCGCAATTCGGCCTCCGCCTTCATAGCTAGATTCATGCACTAATCGGCCTTGCAAATCGAAAATTCTGACATTTGAACCTTCTGTTTCTGCTGGCAATTCGAGAATCATATCGCCACGCCCACGCAAAAAGCGGTCGGTATTTATCATGCGAATTTCGCTACCTTCATACTCGCCATAACATTCTTCAATACTTTTTACAGTTACTAAAACTTCATCTGTGTATAATACATTTTCTTCATCTATCACATTCAAAGTATAAAGCGTTGTTTCGTCTGTGGTCGCAAAAGGTCGTACTGCTGTGCTATCGTTCAGGCTAATGCCTGGCGACCAATAAATTTGTGCATTATCAGCAATAGCCATATTTTCGCTGCCAAGTTGTATAGTGTCGCCCAAGCAAATTTCGGCAGGCAAGCCTGCATCTAACAAGAAATCAACTAAACCACGATTGAGCAAATGTTGATATACAATCGTACTATATTCGCCACCATAAAGTTGTTGTTCCGTAACCAACAAAACACTCGCTGCTGTTTTCATATTGATGTTTGCCGAAAAATTGAACATGGCTTCAATGACTAATCTATCTGTTATTTCTTGCCCCAAATCCGTCCAAATTTCCATTAAAACAGCCGAAAAAATCTCCGATTGATAATAAATATCATGGATTAAATCTTCTGGATAATGCTTATCTGTTGCTACATTTCTGCCTTCCCAAAACTCATTGTGGCCGTCCCAGCTAAACATTTCTTCCCAATTGTAAGGATTAATGCTTCGAGAGTAAGAAGTCGCAAAATAATCGCCCACAGCCTCGTCAATAGCAGTACGCTCTACACCCGAATTGCAATTTTCGCAAACATCATTCGAAATAGCATGACCATATTCATGTATAATTACATCGGCATCTTCTGCATCATCTACATGAAATGTTTCGCCATAATGGCCATCGCCAAAAGTAAGCCGATGATTGCCATTTTGGAAGGTATAAAAAGATTGGTCAGCACCATTTTGTGCGTGTGTATCTGCCAAAACCATTTTATTCAATACATTGTCGAAACCTAAACCTTGTATGTGTTCTTGATAGCTATGCACATGATAAAAAGTATTTATATCTTCAAAACCATCATGCGAGCGAGTCAATTGAAAATCGCCTGTACTACTCGTATAAGGAATTACACTTGGCGAACTCCAATTATCAATTTTTATATAAGGGCTCTCCAATTTATACAAACCATTTTCAAACAAAACCTCTATTTCTACACTTTTTAGCTCGGCTGTCAATTCTGGCGTATCTTCATTTTGAGCATTGCGATACTCACCATTTTCTCCATAAGAAGCTTCAGCAGAGGTAACTGGGTCTGGCAAAAACACATTGGCCGTTACGGTTTCTGTTGTGGCTGGCTTTGGTTTAAAATAAGTATGTAAATCTTTTTTATAAAGTGTATTTCCTTTATTGTCTATAAAATATACATCAAAAATATTTTCTTCATGATTAAAACCTTTAATTTGCAACACATAATGAGCTGCATTTTCACTTTCAAACAAAAGCATTAATTCTGTTTTTTCATCTTGTTTCAAATGCTTTTTACTCAAAAAATCATTTGTCAAAACTGCTTTTTTAGTGGCTAAATTCTCTTTTTCTTCCTTTAAGTTTTTGACAACTTTGCTCATATCATACAGATTCTGAATCACAGAAACGATATTGCCATCAACATCTAATTTCACTTTAACATAAGAGTTATAAATAGGAATATCTTTGTAAACTTGCCGAAAAGTATAATAAACACCTGTCATACTTTCTTTTTCATTCACAAATTTTAGATTGACATCATCATATTTTAGATTTTCTATACTTTGTTTTAAGTAATTTGCTACATCATTTTTATCGAAACTACTAAGCGAAACAATATTAAAATCGCTTGTTGCAATGCGGCTTTCAGTATAATGAGTTGCTAAGTTTTCTGTTTGATTTCCTTGTTTGCTTTGTCCTCGCAACACATTGGAAGAATAAAGAAATAGGCTTATTAAAACAAAAAACAAAAACGATATTTTATTCATAATGAAAAAGTTTTTATAAGTATAAAAATCAACATTTTTTGGATAGATAACAGCGACTTCTTGAACAAAAAAAGTTAGAAACAAGTTTTTTTCGGACAAAAAAGACGTAATTTAACTTTTTTTGTGGCTGACAATAACTAAAAAAGCGTAATTTTGCTTTTTTTAAATTAAAAAATTTATCATGCCAGCATTAGAAACAATTGATATTCCTTTGGGCTTCGCAGCACCAGATTTTAATTTGTTAGACACTGTTTCGGGTGAAACAAAAAATTTACAAAGCTTAAAAGGCGAAAAAGCAACTGTTGTTATGTTCATTTGCAATCATTGTCCTTTTGTTATTCATATCGCCGAGCAATTATCTCAACTTGCAAACGATTATACTAACAAAGGTATTGCTTTTATCGCAATTAGTAGCAACGATGTCGAAAAATATCCTGCTGATAGTCCTGAAAAAATGACGATTTTTGCCGAACAGTATGACTTTTCATTTCCATACTTATACGACGAAACGCAAGCAATAGCTAAAGCTTACAAAGCAGTTTGCACGCCAGATTTTAGCATTTTCGATGCAAATTTAAGTTGTGTTTATCGTGGACAATTGGATGATTCACGGCCTGGAAAGCACACGCCTATTACAGGAAACGATATTCGTCAAGCTTTAGATGCCATTTTAGCCGAAAAAGTTGTCAGCGATATGCAAAAACCTAGCATTGGTTGCAGCATTAAGTGGAAAGGAACAGCTCCTTATTAAAAAAATGGTTTAGATTTTACCACAAAAAAGCAATGACATACCTTAGCGATATGTCATTGCTTGAAAAATATATTTGTGAGGAAACCGATTAAATCGTACCTTGATATTTAAATGATGCTTGGCATTTGGATATTACTGATTAAAATTGAAGCCTAATTTTACGCCCCATCTTTTGGTGTCAGTAAAACTTTGTACAAAGTCGAAACGAGCGATTTTAAAAATATTTTCAACACCAATACTATACTCACCATAATACAAATTTTTATCGACATAAAATGTGTTGAAGCCAACTACTAATTTCCATTTCAATTCCTTGATAATTGGTACTTTTTGCAAAGCACTTCCTTTGAAATGATGCTCATAAAAAGTTTTTAGATAGCTTTTATCTGTATAAAACTCATAATATTTAGTAAGCTGATAATGTTGCAAGTATGTGTAAGATGCAAAAGTTTCATTGCCATTGAAAAAGGTATAATCTGCAATACCTAGTTTTTTGTTATTTATATAACTCCCTGCTGAAATATGGTAGTAACTATCTCCTATATTTCCAATCGCAAACTCATCTTTAATAGTCATTTCTAGTTTATCAAAATTGACATCGCTGCCCAAAATTTTGGCAATTCCTTTCGTAAAACGGAGGTTTAACTGTGGATAGCGGCTAGAATAATTACTTTTTTTGCCATTCACAAATTCATATTTTTGCCCACAATTGACATTGACATCTATTTGAAAAAGCAAAGCTTCATGAGCCGAAAAGTCCAACGGACTTGTATTAGGAGCATAAAGGCGTTCCATTTGTTGTCGAATGGTAAAATCGCTATTATTTTTCAAAGGAAAACGTTTGTTGAAACCAATTTTCGCTTTTGCTTGCACACCAGGAAACAACTCACGAAAGTAGCTGATTTCAGCAAATCGTCTTTCATAAATTTTCATGATATTAAACTTGAGCAGCAAAGTATTCAACATATTCTGCGATTCTTGCACCGTATTTGGCTCAAATTGCGATACATCTATACCACCTTTCAAGCTAATGGCTTCTAACTTTCGGGCATTTCCAAAATATTTTGCAGAAAAAATAGGCTTGAAATGTGTATCTTGAGTAGTAAATCGCCAGGCAGAGCCAACCTGAAACCTTTTATTATTTTTTAAAAAAATCTGATGCTGAAAGCTTGGTTTGAAAACAAATCCTTCGACAATATTGAAAGACCAACTTTTGAGCAATGCTTTTACAATGAACTCCTCATTTTTATATTTGTAAATGTAGCCTTTTGTAAATAATTCTAGAACCTTGAGTTTATTGGTATGATTCAGTACCGAATCTGCCTCACTAATGCTATTTTGCAAAAACGTATTTATTGCTCCCTTTTCTATTAATGTATTTTGTTGTGCCTTGCTTATTTGCGTAAACACACACAAATTCAAAAAAAATGTAAAAAAAAGTAAACCTGTTTTCATTAGTTATCTATAAAAAATGGTGATTTGCACAAAATTAAGCTTTTTCAACAATACTTTTGCCGTTTTACTTCTTTTTTGTTTTTATCATCATACGATATGATTATTTTCAGCTATTTTTTTGACTAAAAATGTACTGTTTTCTAAAACAAAATAAATGTATGTAGCAGTCGGACAGACTTATTCTACAAATTGTGAAAGCTAACACATCAAATAGATATTATTCACAAAAAAACATAAGCAAAAATATCAGTGCGTTAGTAACCAAACAACCTTTATTAAATAGTGTTGGCATTTATTTTTTCTGATAGAAAGTTTCTATCATATTGTTTAGTTTAATTAAATCATGTTCGCTAATTGTTAAACTAGCTTTTGCATAGCTGATTCGTTCAAAAAGTTGGCGAATGAAAACGAGTTCTACTCCTGTTTTTTGGGCAAGTCGTTGATAAAAAACATCGGTAAATTCTATTTTTCTAATAAACAGCTTTGTTCTGATATGTTCAAACAAGTAATTTATTTTTTTGTTCGCCAAATCTTTATGGTCAGCATTTTGATAATATAACAAACCTAAAGTTTTCGCAAATTCAAGGCTCGTATTTTTGGGTCGCTCCACAATTGGGATAATACGTTGCTTGCGTTTGCTCTCAAATAACATAAACAAAATCATGCCAACAATAGCTAAATACAAAGCCCAACGCAAAGCTGGCATAGCAACCACATATCTCAATGGCGACTTTGCTTCCTTGCGGCCAACTTTATAGTATTCGTCCCAAAAAATAGTTTTGTTTTGTGGCAGATGCGAAAATACTTGAGCAGCATAACTTGTTGATTTTTCGTCTAACAAATGATAATTTGTAAAAAACAAAGGGTTAGCATGAATATAAAAGCCACCTTTTCCAATAGGAAGATAAATAAAATTGGCTTCATTTGTTTCGTTTACGCCCAAAATCAAGGTATTTTCATTGCCAAAATTTTGAAAATAGGCATCATAATTTTGTCTTTTGAATAGATAAGCAGAATCAGCTTTCAAATCTTTATGCACAAAATTGACATTATTTCTGCCAAACATTTCGCCATCTGTACGCTTCCAATTGCTAATATATTTTTTGCGAAATTCAAAAGCTAAAGTATCTTTCCAAGCTTTTGGCCAGCTATTGCAAGCCATAAAAATGTGATTTCCGTTGTGGGCAAAATCCAACAATTTTGTAATATCTAGTTCATCTGCATTAATATTATTATTGATAAAAATATAGTTTGCAGCATCTAAATCCTTATTAATCAATTGATTATATATAGGCTGATAAACAGATTGAATGTCGGAGGTTGGAAAAATAGCAGATAGTTCGTTGTGAAGAATAAAAGTTCCATAAGGAATTTTATCGTCTTTTGAGCAGGTAATGTTCCAATCAATAGGCTTGGGTTGATTGTATTCGACAACAATCAACAGCAAAAAAAGAGCGAGCAGTAAAAATATGGAAAAGTTGCTTTTTTTCATGATTTTGGCAGATTAAGTAGTTGTTCAGAAGCTTTTGGGCATTTCATAACAAGGCAATACCTTGATTTTTCAATGCGTGGGCCACTAAACAAATGCTTTATTAAATAGTACTTAACTTTGAGTAGCACTAACGAATATAGCTAAAAAATAAGTAAGTGCCAAACACTATTTCATAAAGGTCAGTTGATTGCTAACGCATTGATATTGAGTATCTTAGTTTTCACAACTTGTAGTATAAGTCTATTCTACTGCTTATGTTTTCAAAACACTTTCGTACATTTCCAATAAATCTTTTCCTATTTTTTGTTTGCTATATGTCTGTCTGATATTTTTTGCTAAAGCTACTGCATCATATTTCTTATAGTTTTCTATCATATAACAGATTGCATCTTCTAATTCTTGAGGCTTTTTTGGCGAAATAAGCAAGCCATTTTCTTTCGTAATAAAAATTTCTGGGCCACCACAACGAGTCGCAATAACGGGTTTGCCACAAGCTAAGGCTTCTGCCGTTACGACCGAAAAAGTTTCATAGTTGCTATTGACGATTAGAAAGTTGATGGTAGGTAAAAAAGCAAGCACAAAATCATTGGTTTTTCGACCATGAAAAAAGATAGATTTATTTAAAACTCCAAGTTGCTTGGCCAGATATTTTAGGCTTTCTTCGTCTTCTCCTCCACCGATTATATGATATTCGAAAGGCTCGAAACGCTGGCTTACGGCTATTTTTGCGACTACTCGTATAATATCGCTAATGTTTTTGACTTTATCGAACAAATCGCCTATGCTTAGAAAGCGAATTGTAGCATTTTTTGAAGAAGCTTTATCGTTTTTTTCTTGAAATTCGACAAACTCTACCACATTGGGAATCAAGTAGTTAGGCCGTTTTAATCCATTTTTTTCGATAGCATTTTGCAAAGCCACAGATACTGCCGTAAAAGCACTGCTCTGAGCTACAAAAAAACGAGTTAAGGCTTTCATCAAAGCATTTTTTTGAGCATATTTGCCATTGATATAGCCAGACCAATGTTCTGTTATGCAGTATGAAATATTATATCGTTTTTTGATATAGTAAGCAACTGCGGCAGGCCGATTTAAAACATGAGTATGCACTAAGTCTGGCTTTTCGTGTTCTTCAAAAATTTGCTGTAAAGCTTGCCTGCTTGTTTTCCAATATCGGTTGATGTTGATGAGCTTTTGCAAAGGAGAAAAAGCTGCTATATGTTGTTTGTAGTAATAAGTGTAAGCTATAAATTTTTCGTTTTTTGTTTTTACTAAAATTGGTGTTTTGGTCGCTAAATTTGGGTCTCCTACCACATAAAGCACAACAATATCTGCATACAAAGCAGCAGCTTCGGCGTGTTTCTGCACGAAAATTCCAAGTTGTTCGTCAAATTTGTTAGGATACCATTTGCTTAGAAATAAAACTTTTATTTTTTTCTTGTTATTCATCAAAAATAGGATTAGTCAAACAAGAGAAATAAATTGCTCATTTGTGGAAGCTAATGCCTTGATTTTCCAATACGTTAGCAACACATCAAACACGCTATACTAAATTAGTGCTTGGCACTTAGCTACTGACGACTTCAATATCTGGCATCACTCGCAGGTTGTCTGGAATGTCATATTGCCATTTATCCAACGTAAATTTCCATTCTTTTTGAATAGCTTTTATTTCTCGCTCCGAAATATTGTGTTTATTTTTTTTATATTTTCTTTGCTTGTTAGCATATTTCTTAAAATACTTTTTAGCTCTATCAAAATCGGATAATCCCAATTTAGTATAAATTTTTTCTAATTCTACAAGTGGATCTTGTTCAAATTCTTCAAAACGAATTTCGGCCAAATTTCCTTCAGGAATAAGGTGTCTATCTTCATAATATTGAGCAAGAATATTTTGATATGTCCACAAAATTATTTCTTCTAATTTTCGCTCGCCTACTTGTTCTAATTGCAAGCTAGGCATCATTTCTTTCAAAAATTTCTTATTGGAAAGAAAAACATTGTAAGGATTTCGATAAATAAAAACAAATTTTGCTTTTGGAAAAATCTCTAATAGCATTTTTATGCGGCCTGTGTTTGGCGGATTTTTCGATACAAAACGAGAGCCTCCCGTATTGAGCATGGCAGTTTTAACGATTCGTTCATAGCTTTTTTTGAAATCGCCAATGACTTCATCGCTTACATTTTCAAAGTTTATATATTTTTTATAAAACTCTTTTGTTTTGCTCGGAAAATACCAAAAGTTATAAAAGCTATAAGAATGCGTGTTGGCTATTGCAAATTCCTCCTCTTGCGGATAATCGGCATTCATTTCTACATTGTCGCCTTGCCTTTTGCTAGGGAGAACTACACGCATAAAGTTTTTGAACAATATTTTGCCCATTTTGCCCAACACTACTTCTGGAAAAGTGCCTTGATAAGTCGTTACATAAGCTATTGAAGGGTCTTCGCATATCATATTGTGCAAATATGTAGTGCCGCTTCGCCAATGTCCGATGATAAAAACAGGATTTTCGGGCAATGGCAAGCTATCGAGCATTTTGTTGTAACGAGAGCGTTCATATATACGAAAGGGTTCGCCCAACACGCTTAATAATGTCGCAGCCCATTTTTTGCTTCTATAATTTTTATCAATATGTCCCAACTTTAAAGTGCGACGCAAAGCAGAAATTGAGCCAGCCGAAATTGCAGGTATTGCAATTTTAGTTTTATAATCTTTAATTGATTCTAACATTAGAATAATTTTGAATAAGAATATTTTTTACTAAAGCTAACATTCTTATTTTGTGTAAAATATATATCATTTCAAACTCTCAAACACCTTTTTCTATACTAATATGTCTTTCACTTAACAACATTGTAAGCCTTGTCGTTTGATTTCTTTTCACAAAACTAACGAATATTCAGCCAAAGATAAACTAGATAGCTTATATTTAACACTATGACGCATAAAATTACCAATCTATTACAAGAATTAGGCATAAACAAAAAGATATTATAGTTTTAAACTATTGTTTTTTTATTTTTGCTATACAATTTGTATTTTAGCATCTTTTTAAGTGCCAAGCACTAATTAATAAATGGCCAATTTGTGCTAACATTTTGATATTTAGCATGTTATTTTCAGTCATTTGTCGTTTATTGTTGTCTGAAAACTTGTAATTTTTCCCTTATTCCAAAAAAAATAATAGGTATGAATATAGCACATCGGTTACTCAAAGAATATTTTGGTTATGATAGGTTTCGGCCCATGCAGGAAGAAATCATTAATAATATTTTAGATAAAAAAAACACTTTAGTTTTGATGCCAACAGGCGGCGGAAAATCTATCTGCTACCAAATTCCAGCTTTAATGATGCAAGGTATTGGAATTGTTATTTCGCCGCTTATTGCTTTGATGAAAGACCAAGTAAGCGGCTTGCAATTAAATGGTATTCAGGCAGCTTTTATCAATAGCACCCAATCAAGGCATGAACAGCTCGAAATCGAAAAAAATTGTTTGCGTGGTCATATCAAATTGCTATATATATCGCCCGAAAAGCTACAAAATGCCTATTTTCAAGATTTTTTGCGTAGCCTCAAAGTTAGCCTTTTTGCTATTGATGAAGCTCATTGCATTTCGTTTTGGGGACATGATTTTAGGCCTGAATATGGGCAACTTCGAGTTTTGAAACAACGCTACCCCAATACGCCAATTGTGGCACTAACGGCTACTGCTGATAAACTGACACGAGAAGATATCGTAAAACAGTTGAATTTGCAAGAACACAAACTTTTTATTAGCTCTTTCGATCGCCCAAATCTTAGCTTGGAAGTAGAGGAAGGGAGAAATAGAGTCAATAAAATTACTCGTTTTTTGTCGCAACGTCGCCATCAATCGGGTATTATCTATTGTTTGAGCCGTAAAAGTACAGAAACATTAGCACAAAAATTGAGAGATAGAGGTTTCAATGCTGGGCATTATCATGCACGGCTACCTACAAAAGAGCGAAATCAGGTGCAAGATGACTTTTTGAAAGATAATGTTCAAATTATTTGTGCAACTATTGCCTTTGGAATGGGCATTGACAAGTCGAATGTTAGGTTTGTGATTCATTATAATTTGCCTAAAAATATCGAAAGCTACTATCAAGAAATTGGTAGAGCTGGCCGTGATGGTGTAGAAAGTCAAACGATTTTATTTTATTCTTTGGCAGATGTAATTATCCATCGCAAAATGCTGGAAGATGAGGAGTCGAATATCAAAATGCTCAAACTGTCGAAGCTAGAACGCCTCCAACAGTTTGCGGAAGGGCATATTTGCCGACGTAGAATTTTGCTCAATTATTTTTCGGAAGAACGCACACATGATTGTGGCAACTGTGATGTATGTCGAAACCCAAGAGAAACTTTTGATGGAACGATAGTAGCTCAAAAAATCTTGTCGGCTGTGGCTCGTACCAAACAAAAAACACCTACTCGTTTGATTGTAGATATTTTGCGAGGCATCAACTCGTATAGAGTCGTTTCTAATAACTATAACAAAATCAAAACCTTTGGAGCAGGCAGAGATATAAAAGCAGAAAATTGGGTGCAATATATCCAACAAATCATCAATATGGGATTTCTTGATGTGGCTTACGACAGAAATAGTGCTTTACAACTCAATGAAATGAGCAAAAAGGTGCTGTTTGAAGGCCAGAAAGTGAGTTTGGCTCGTGTTGTGGTAAAAACAGCAGCCGACAAAAAAGCAGAGCGAGTGAAAAAACGCTCGAAAAAAGAGATTTTTATCGAAGATTTGCTTTACGAATTAAAGATGTTGCGAAAAGAAATTGCGACCGAACAAGGTGTGCCGCCTTATGTGGTTTTTAATGATAAAACCTTGCAAGATATGGCAGAAATTTTGCCTTTGTTGCCCAAAGAAATGACCAATATTTCGGGTGTAGGTTTCAAGAAAATGGCTTTTTATGGCAAGCGTTTTTTAGCTAAAATAACAGAATTTTTGACTACTAAAGGCAAAGACCATAAGGCAGCAACCAGAAAAGTTAGCTATGCTTTTTATACACAAAAAGCTGATATTCAATATATTGTGGGAGAAAGAGAGCTTACTGCTGGCACTATTGCTTCGCATTTGGCACAGTTTTATTTAGATGACTATCCGCTAGATATGGATAAATTAGTGCCTCCAGATGAAAGACTTGAAATTGGCAAAGTTGCTAAAAAAATTGGCGTAGAATATATACGAAAAATCAAAGAAGTATTGGGCAATAAGTATGATTATGATAAAATTCGTTTGACCATAGCTTTTTTGGAAAAACAAGAAGAACAAGAAAAACAATAAACCATGAAAGTAATATTTGAAACCGAAAGACTTTGGCTCGCAGAAGCAGCTTTGACGGATAGTGCTTTTTTTTATGAGCTATTGAATACGCCAAAATGGATAGAATTTATCGGCAATAGACATGTCAACTCTATTGGGCTTGCAGAAAAGTACGTCAAAAACCATATTTTGCCAAGCTACGCCAATCATGGTTTTGGCTTTTATAAAATGGTTTTGAAAACAACTAATGTAACTATCGGAATATGTGGCTTGGTAAAGCGGCCAAACTTAGAAAATGTAGATATTGGCTTTGCTCTTTTGCCAAAATATGAGCGGAAAGGCCTGATGTATGAAGCTGCTCAAGCAACGCTAAGTTATGCAAAAACAGAATTGAAATTATCAAAAGTAGTAGCGATAACCGTAACTGAAAATCAAGCCTCCAGAAACTTGTTAGTGAAAATTGGTTTACATCAAGCAGGAACGGTTTTATTTGGCAAAGAAACTTTGTTGTTATATTCTACTTAGTCATGATACAACTCACCATTACATACTTAATATTTTAAATACAAAAAAATAAGGTGGTACACATTTTGAAAATGCCTACCACCTTATTTTGCTATTATTGCCTACTCCTTTTTTTTGAATAGAGGCTATTTTATATCTTTTTTGAAACGCACAGGAATAATATATTTCACTTTTACTTTTTTGCCGTTGTGTACGCCAGCTTTCCATGCTGGCATTTGCCTCACAAGTCTCATAGCTTCTCGCTCACACCCCATGCTGCTATCCTCAAGGCCTTTATCTATCTGCACATTCGAAATAACACCATTTTCATTAATCACACATTTTACATATACAGTTCCTTCAACGCCTTTATCATACGCTTCTTTTGGGTATCTCAAATTGCTAGAAATATAAGCAAATAAGCCTGTTTGCCCTTCAGGATATTGAGGCATTACATCTGTGATAGTATAGATTTCTGGTGCCAAATTTTCATATTCTATTGGAGCTGACAAATCACTATCTGCCAATATTTCATCTTTTTTAATGTCGTTTTCAAAATTTGCAACTTCTTTTTTCGTTTCTTGTTTTGCAACCTTGTCGGCTGTTGCACTATTACTTGTCAAAGCTTGTGTTGGTCGGCTTTCAGTATTTTTCGGTGGAGCTGATTTTGTCGTTACCACTTTTTTAGCAGTTACACCTCCTGCATTCATAACCATACCTGTTTTTTCGGTCTCGTCAATAATTTTTAGCATTTCAATAGCACGTTTATCATTAGGCAACAAAGCCAAACGACGCTGATAGTTTTGCCGTGCCAAATCATACTGCCCCAATTTATAATAAGCTTCTCCCAAGCTTTCATACACAATGTCTTCTTGAGGAAAAAGCCTCTGATTGATTTTTGCGATGGCCAAAGCACTTTCCCAATTTTTAGCAAAAGTAAAATCACGAGACAAACCATTTAAAATCCAAACTCTATCTATATCATAATTGCCTTCTTTCACGATGTCGTCAAAATTTTCGACCACATAATCCAAGTCTTTTTCCTTAATTATTTCATTCAAAACATACGAAAAAGGATGATGTGGCATATAATAATCAGGGTCAAAGAAAATTTCGTCTAATTTTTCTGACATTTCGAGAGCTACATCTACATCTATATTTCTATTGCATAAAATAATAATAGTATAGCCTTCTTCTTCGTAGTGTCTAACTTGCGAACTCAAACCAGATATCAAACCACCTTGATACACAATCCGATTGCCATTTTCTAGTTTCACTTTCCAGCCATAACCATAGCCACTTTCACTTTCAAAAGATAAATTTTCTTCCAAAGTATAATTTTTTGTCATAATATCTTTACTTTCCTGTGAAAGCAACTTATTTTTGAAAAAAGCATCAGAAAACCCTACCAAATCCTCTACCGAACAATACATAGCATCTGCTCCAAAAGGAAATGCTCCTTCAAAATTAGCAAATGTAATCACTTCATCTTCTTTTTTGTCATAGCCTACTGCCTTGTTTCTGATAATTTCGTTCCAATTATACAAACCTGCATCTTTCGATAAATTACATTTACTCAACACATTTTTTTTAAGATATTTTTGATAACTCTCGCCAGATTGATTTTCGATTATTTTGGCTAAAAAAACATAATTTGAATTCGATTCATGTATTTTTGAATTAGGCTCAAACATTAATTGTTCTTCCAAAATTATTTTTATCAAATCGTCTATTTTGCCTATTCTCAAAAATTTATTATAATATGCTTGTATTTCATAATAGTCTGCAATGCCAGAAGTATGCGTCAGAAGTTGATGCACCGTAATTTTTTCGCCAATATTCCCTACTGTTTCAGGCAAGTAAGTAGCAATATTAGCCTTCAAATCAACTTTGCCTTGCTCAACAAGCTGCATGAGAGCAGTAGCCGTAAATGCTTGCGTAATATAAGCAGTATTAAATTGAGTAGATAACGAAGCCTGAACAGTATAATCCAAATTTGCATAACCAGAAGCATATTTATATATTGGCTTGCCATCTTTCACAATCATAGCCACACCATCATATATCCCAAGCCAGCGATAAGCCTTCAACAAACGCTGCATTTTTATAAGACGGTCTCTTTCGGCATCACTTTGCAAGATTTCATCCAAATCAATAACACTTTTTTCTTTCTCTTTAGCAGATGTTTGCGAAAAAAAAACACTGCCTAAAAGCAATATTGTTATGTTTAAAATAAAAAATAGCTTTGTAAAGTTTCGCATAATTATTCGTTTTTTTAAATTCTTTGCAAGGGAACATTGCTATTTTTTATTTAAAAATATTGGTTGATATACTGTTTTATATACATGCAACATTTTATCTAAAAATAACATTATTATGACATTTGCATTTATTTATTTTTTAGTAATTTAAGTCATTTTATATGTAAAGATAATTTTTTTTTTACAAAAAGCCTAAAAGCATGAATATGTAAAATGAAAATAACAAAAGTAATTAGTTATTAAAGCAAAAACTATCTATATATGAATGGACATAATCCATGTTTAGCTTTTGAAGAGTAGGTATAACCTACCTTTTTTAACTAAAGAAAACAACAATTAAAGTAAAGAAAAACTATATTAATATCCAAAAAAAACGAGCTTACTTTGACAATTTTGTGGCGTATTTATTTTTTTGCATCAAAAATTAGCTAAAACAAAATGCACTAAAAAACATAATCGCAGAAACAAACCTTTTGGTTATTTTTCCTTTAAAAACTCATCAGAATTTACCTTTAAAATGCCCGTGATATTCAGAATGGTATAGCGGCTAAAATCCTGTTCGGCTTCAAATCCTGTTCCAAAAATGCTTTCGGTTTCAGTCGTTACCTTCACAAACTTATCAGACCTAATTTTTTTGTTTCGTTCGTCCCAAATCAATTCTTCACTTTCTATCCGTTTTTGCTCCGTAGCACTCACCCAAACGACATTTTCTCTCACAATTGTTTGCTGTTTCCTTTCGTGTCGCACACCATAGTCAGCATTCAAAGAGCCTGTTTCTTGCAGCATTTCATCAAAAAACTGTACGCTTATTCCATCTGGAAATTCGGAATATGGGTCTTTCGTTTTGTGACGCAACAAAAGCGGTGCAGTAAGTTTGACTTTCACATTTGCCGACTCGCTATACAAAATCTGCACATCTTTTACTGTTTCGACGGCTTCTTCAAATTGTTGCGTAACAGCTTGCACATCTTCTAAGCTATTTTCGCAAGCCAAAAAACCAACTAGCATAAATATGAATATATAAAGAAAAGATTTGTTTTGCATAAAGTGTTTTTTATATTAAGTAAATACATAGACAAAAATAAGCTACTCAGCAGTTTCTCCTTTGACATTTTGTCAATATATGTGTAAAAAATGTCGGCAGAAAATCGCTTTTTCTGAGCCAAAAGATAAAACCTAAATAGTCTTTGACAAAAAATAAGCTTTTTAGCCAAACAAAAAAAATAAAATATGCTTTTTCATAAAAGAAAATAGTTTTTATTTTTTTCTATCACAGTTTTTTAGTATATGCAAGCCTTCAACAACTTTTTTTTATATCTTTGTTTTGTTGGAGAAAGCTTATCGCATTTATGTAGCCGTTTTAGGTAAGGCATATCTTACTTCTAAAGTTATTAAAAGTAATCTGGAGTTTGTGAGGCAAACAGTAAGAAAGGATAAATAAAAATATGTAACAATTGATTGTCATAGATGCAATCTTTTATTTCTTTGTATTTGCGAGCCTGTGAAGCAATCTAATCCCGTGCCGAAACTGACGAAATCTCGTTTAACTTCATGCCTTCCACTTTTTCACGCTGTTCAAAAGATGTTCGCTATGACGCAAAATCAACAGATTTTATTGTAGCATTTATTAATTTTATGTTAATTATTTGAGCTACTCAAGCAACGAAACAAAAACCTTTACACGTCATTTTAGTGCAATTTGATGACTAAAAGACCTTATTTTTAGTTTACTTTTTGTTTCAAATTATTTTTTCGCATTTTGAAAAAAATAACAATCAATTGTCATTGCAGCGAAAAAGCAAGTCCACATACCATTTATTTTTTTAGCAAAACATGAAAAAAACAACAATATTACATACATTTCTTTCGGTAGGTATTTTCTTTTTTCTTTTCCTACAAACCGCCTGCGACAAAGCTGGCCTTATTCGCATAGATGGCGTAGAACTCTTAGGCTTAGAAGAATGTTGGCAGTTCGATTTCGAGGAGATATTGATAGACGACAGCCTCACTTATCAAGATTTGTTAGATTATAGAAGTGCCGCCGCCGAGTGCAGCAATATCGAATTGCCAGCCATAGATTTTGCGAAACGCACCCTTTTTGGCAAAAAAAGCGAAGTGACGAGTTGCGAAGTATTTTATTTCAGAAGTGTGTTTGCAGACCCAGAAAATAAGGAGTATCTGTACGAAATCGTCGTTTCAAACAGTTCGGCAGCAAGTTGTACACAGCAGACTTTTAGCAGCATGAATTGGCTTTCTGTGCCGAAAATGCCAGAGAATTATACGCTTAGGTTTGATTTGAAATATGAGGAATAGTTTTTAATTATGAGTTTTTAGTTTTTAATTATGAGTTTTTAGTTTTTAGTTATTACACTGTAATATAAAAAATCAAGGGTTTTAAAGGCATTTTATCCGATAAAACTTAAATTACAGTGTAGTTATTTTTTTTGAAAAAGAAATGACATATTTCTAAAACCACGATAGCACACATTATGTTATATTTGATGCTTTTAGCCAAAAAAATATGTCATTTCTCAAGCTAATTCATAATTACGCATTAATCATAATTCACTTTAAAACCCATAAAAAATCCCCATTCGCCGAGATGATTCACCGAATATTCGAGCGAAATAACATTGTCGTATAACGTCACGATGTCTAAGCCTACGCCTGTACTTCGCAGCAGTTGATTGTTCAGGGGATTGTTTTCGGCATAATATTTATCTTGCACATAGCCCATTTCACAATATGTTTTGAGATAAGCCGCAAAAGGAATAGTACGAAATTGACTAAGTTTGACGATAGGATTGATAAATTTTCGGTCAATCAACTGATATTTTAAGGCTGTGCGAGCCATCGCATACCTTTGTCCATCAACAATATACAACTCATAGCCTCGAAGATTGCCGCTTCCTCC
Source organism: Chitinophagales bacterium (assembly GCA_049613665.1). Taxonomy (GTDB): domain Bacteria; phylum Bacteroidota; class Bacteroidia; order Chitinophagales; family UBA2359; genus JBMZCV01. The sequence continues at coordinate 41,361 of JBMZCV010000010.1, forward strand.
ACTCAAACCACTTTGATTGAAATAAGGTTGAATATCTGGAAAAGAAGTTTTCGCTTGCACATTTGCTACGGCATAAACTTTTGGGTGCAGCCGCATATATTGCGTATAATTTCCGATAATCCAAAGCATATTCAAGTCGTCGAAAACACCTATTCCAGCTTTTGCAACTTGCAGCCGAAAATAATTTCCCTTCAAAGGATAGGCTCGTATATCTCTGTTATCGTAATTTAGAACATAGGCCAGATAAAAATACTGCTGTTTTGTGCGATTATCCAAAAAAAAGTTGCCATTGCTCGCTTCATTTACCGCATCGGCAATGCTATTGTTGAAATAACTGAAATTGAAATAATGTTGCCATTTGATATTTGGCCGATGTGTCAGCACCGTTCCGACACGAAAACGTTTTAGAATATAAGTAGAATCGTTGAACACTTTTTGGCGAGTGAAAGAAGTATCGCTGAAAAATACCTGTTTATTATTTTCAGTTTTATAGCCCAACTGTCGCTGTATGATATACGAAATAAAAGGATTTAAGCCAGTATTACGTTTTTTATCAATAAAAGGCAGATGATAACTCAATTCCAACTTTTTGGTATAGCCAAACTGCATATTGAGTTTTAGCATCTCTTTTCGCCCACGAAAATTGACGTGTGTAAACAGCATACCGTATTCGGTGCGTGACAAATCTCTATTGTGCGTATTCCACCACACATTAAAATCGTCAGTGAGTTCAAAAATAGGTGCTGGAATCACATACCAACGCTCTTCTACTTCTACGAGTAGTTCGGCTATATTTTCTTTCCAAGATTGAATTTTAATATTTACATCATTGAAAAGGCGTGTGTTATATATTTGATTTTGATTTTTTTCAAAAATTCCCTCCAACTCTGCTACATCTAAAGTATCGCCAACGACAACATCCATTTCACGCAAAATAACATATGCTTTTGTTCGCTTATTGCCTTTCATATTGATGTCTTTTACCACAATATAATCACTCGTAGCAATGGTATCACGGCCATCATTTTTCTTTTTTTCATCAAAAGCAAAGACATGACAAGGCGACAACACTAAAAGTATTGCAACATATATTAAAACAAAAGAATAATAAAAAAAATTTGGAAGAGAATGAAAAAAAGCCATAGCAGATATTTTCGGCTTTTGCTTGTTATAAAAATAATATTGCTAAGTGGTTGGTTTAGTTTAGACAGAAAAAAAGCCAAAAGGACACTTCTTTTGGCTTTTTCGATAAGTTTATATATTCATATAATTCATAAAAGAATCATAACGTTCTTGCACATCTGGCATATAACTATCTTCTTGATAAGCAGCTTTTATAGTATAATTATACCGCTCGAAAGTCGCAATAATTCGCCTCATTTCAGTTTTATTTATCTTAATAGTCACATCTATTTTGGTGCTTAAAGTATTTGTTGTGACATACAAACTCAATATTTTGGCACTATTACTTTCCACAATTTGAGCAATTTCAGATAAAGTATAATCATTCACATTCATTTCCAAAATAATAATACCGCCACGCTCTTTCATTGCATTGGCTTCGGCAAAATAATCTAGCAAGTTTTGCAAACTAATCACTCCCAAATATTCATCATCTTCGTCTAATACCGCAATGAGCGACAAATGATTGTCATTAATCATTTTTACGACATCATATACATGCGTGTTATAATATACAAAAACTTGTTTTTCAGTCCAATCGTATTCCGCAAAGCTTTTTTCGGCATAGTTGTTATCCAAAATATCATATTCGGCAATCATACCGATATATTTTTTTCCATTCGTAATTGGCAAGTGTTGCACATGAAAACTACTCATCCAGTCTAAAGCTTTTTGCCCTGTATCGCTCAGTTTTAAAGGCGGCACCGCCTCGCTTATCAAATTTTGTGCAGTCATAATTGTAGATTTTTCAATATATAGCTCTTGTTTATATTTTTTGCTAAAAAAACAAAAACCTACAACAAGCTTGCACTATACATTATCGTTATATGATATAAAAAACATGGTTCTCTGACAATTTGGGCGTTCACTTTTATAACAAAAAATAGATAAGGTTTCTTTTTTGTCAGAAAATCAAAAAGATTGGCCTTTTAAAAATTAGTCTTTTGGTGCAAAAAAAGAAGTTATTTTTTGAACGTTACTTAGCACAGAAACCTGTTTGAGCATTTCGTGAAATTGTCTTTTGTTTTTTAGAAAAAATAATTTAACAAATAAAAACATCAATTAACAACAAGTTTAAGCGAGTTTTTTTGTGACAAAAGGCGTTAAGATTTTTAAACAGTCTTGATTTTTTTTAGTTCGTTTTTTTTATCAAATAAAAAAATGAACAACTAGCCAAAACGGACTACAAGAATGACATAATTTCTTTCTTATGTTATCTAGCTACCGCCCAAAATTGTCAAAGAACCAAAGACATTGTAAGTTAGCTTTCTATTTTCAATTTTGCTAAAAATTCGGACAAAACTTCATTAAAAATTTGTGGTCGTTCCATCATAGGAGCATGACCACACTTTTCGATAAATTTTAACTCCGAATCTGGCAACAATTTTTGAAACTCATGAGCTACAAAAGGAGGTGTTACTTTATCGTCAGTTCCCCAAATCAAAAAAGAAGGAATAGTAATATTAGGCAAATCTTCGCTCAAATTGTGTCGGATAGCAGACTTTGCCACCGAAAGTATGCGTAAAGCCTTGCCTCGATTATTCACGATTTCAAATACCTCATCAACAAGTTCTTTTGTAGCAGTTTTTGGGTCGTAAAAAGTATATTCCACCTTATCTTTCATATACTCATAGCTCCCTCGCTTCGGAAAAGTTGCTCCCATAGCATTTTCAAACAATCCAGAGCTTCCTGTTAGTATCATTGCTGCCACTTTTTCAGGATTATTCAGCGTATAAAGCAGCGAAATATGGCCGCCTAACGAATTGCCCAATACTATGACTCGCTCATATTGTCGGAAGTTTACAAAGTCTTCGACAAAAATCTGCAAATTTGGCAAGGTTGCTTTTCGCAAAGGCAACTCATAAATAGGCAAAAATGGCAATACTACTTTATATTGAGTGCTAAACTGCTCAATTAGTTCCGAAAAGTTGCTCAAAGCCCCAAACAAACCATGCAAAAGTAACAATACTTCCCCTTCTCCTACTTCTACAAACTTGAATTTGCCTTGCTCTTGAATTTTCATGTTCATAAACCATGTATTTTTTTAATGTAAATATTCAGCAATAAGCTACTAAACTTTTGAGATACAAAATAAGGCTTTTTAGCCAAAATTGTTAATACTAAACGATTACTTTTTTAATGAAAAAGTAATGAATAAGTCACTTAATTGCAAAAATACACTTTTTTGTATGGACATAGCCATAAAACAGACTTTAGCTAACTATTAATGTGTAATATATTTTATCATATACATATTTTAATCTTACAAAATAATTTGTTGTCATGTTTAAATATATACGATTTTAGCTAAAAAATAGTTGTGCAAGAAATGTTTTTTTGTTATTGGAATAGCGTTTTTTCACAAAAAATGATAAATACGAAAATCTAAGCTGCATTTTTTTCTTCAAAAATATGTAAGAAATGAGCTATTTCATATTCATTTTCTGGTTCTTTTTTTCCTGTAAAACAAACATAACAACTATTTGCAGAAGCAAAAGCAGAGCCAATAATCCAAATATCACGCCCACAATCACACTTTTTTCCCTTCCAAAAACTATCTAAAGCAAGTTCTAATTTTTGTTTTAAAGACTTTGCATCAATATTTTTATTTTTAGCTACTTCTTGTTGAATAAAATTTTCTATTGAAATTGGTATAAAAGGCATTTTTTTTGTAATTTTAAAGGTTCAAAAATCTTTTTTGTTTACTATAAAAAAAGTTGAGTCTAAAGTTAATTAGCTTTTTCAACAAAACAAAGTCACTTTGGATATTCACGCTAAAAAAATACTATAAAGTAGCAACTATTTTTACACTTTTTTCGGCTATCAAAATAGCGTTTTTCAACATACTTTAGGAACTTTTCTTTTATTTTAATAGTTGTATAATTTGTAAATAAATGAGCAAAGCATTTTTTATCCAAAAAATATCATTGAGTGCCAAACACTATTTAATAAACAGCCGATTCGTTGCTAACACATTGATAATCAAAGTATTAGCTTCAACAAGCTCTCATGTTATTTTTATTGTAGGTACTTACTTGTTCAAATATTTCTTTTCTTCTAAAAAAATACGCAACATAGCGTTTACATTCATCAAAACTCCAATCGCATGATAATTTTAAATATTTTAGCTCCTATCTTAGCTGTTTCAGCAGGTTTCATCTTGTTGCTTATGGTCGGAAGCGTCATCTTTTACCTTTCTTTTTACAAGAAAGTTCCTCAAGGCCAAGCCTTAGTACGCACAGGGCGAGGTGGTATTCGGGTGGCTTTCGACGAAGGTATGTTGGTTATTCCTGTTTTGCATCTTGGCGAAGTGATGGATACTTCACTAAAAAAATTGGAAATTGCTCGTATCGGAAAAGATGGTTTGATTTGTAACGACAATTTGCGAGCCGACATAAAAGTTGTATTTTTTGTGCGAGTAAATCAGAAAGAAGAAGATGTAAGAAGAGTAGCTCAATCTATTGGTTGTACGAGAGCTTCGAGCAATGAGACACTTGTAAATCTGTTTGATGCCAAATTTTCGGAGGCTTTAAAAACGGTAGGTAAGCAGTTCAACTTTGTTGATTTATACAATTCTCGTGAAAAATTTAAGAACGAAATTTTGAATACTATCGGTCGTGACTTAAACGGCTATATTCTTGATGACTGTGCCATTGACTATTTGGAGCAAACACCCTTAGAATATTTGAAGCCAGATAATATTTTAGATGCTCAAGGTATCAAAAAAATTACGGAACTGACTGCAAATGAAAAAATCAAAGCCAACCTTATTAGAAGAGATGAAGAAAAAACCATTAAGAAGCAAAATGTAGAAGCTCAGGAAGCTATTTTGGAATTGGATAGACAATTGGCAGAAAAACAAGCGATTCAACATCGTGAAATTGCAACAATAAAAGCTAGAGAAGAAGCTGAAACCGAAAAAATAACACAAGAAGAACGTTTGAAATCTGAACGAGCGAGAATAACGACAGAAGAAGAAATGCAAATTGCAGAAGAAAATAAGCAACGACAAGTTATTGTGGCTCAAAAAAATAAGGAACGCACCGAAGTCGTAGAAACCGAAAGAGTGGAAAAAGACCGTTCTTTGGAGCAAACAGAGCGTGAAAAAGTAGTGGCTTTGGCAAGTATAGAAAAAGAAAAAGCAGTAGAAGAAGAAAAGCGAAATATTCAGGAAGTGATAAGAGAGCGTGTTGTTGTGGAACGTGGCGTAGTGGAAGAAGAAGAAAAAATAAAAGATACACGAGCAGTTGCAGAAGCTGACCGTTCAAAAACTGTGGCTTTGACTGTGGCTTCGCAAAAAGCAGAGGAAATCATGGTGAGAACGGTTAAAGCAGCAGAAGCAGAAAAAGAAGCAGCAAAAATTGCAGCAGAACGCAAAGTGATTGAAGCTCAAGCCAAGAAAGATGCTGCTGGACGTGAGGCAGATGCAAAAATAATTTTGGCAGAAGCAACCGCAGCAGAAGAGGCAGCTATCGGAAAGGCAGAGGCTCAAGTGATTGAGGCAAAAGCGGAAGCTGCTGAACGTGAAGGTATGGTAGAAGCAACAATTATGGAGAAAAAAGCAGTTGTCGAAGCTAAAGCAATTGAGTTAAAAGCAGAAGCAGCGAAAAAACAGGGCTTGGCAAAGGCAGAAGTCATCGCAAAACAAGGCTTGGCAGAGGCTCAGGTAATCGAACAAAAAGCGATTTCGGAAGCAAAAGGTTTGCAAGAAAAAGGCCTGGCAGAAGCACAAGTCATTGAAAAACAAGGCTTGGCAGAGGCTCAGGTAATCGAACAAAAAGCGATTTCGGAAGCAAAAGGTTTGGAGCAGAAAGGTTTGGCAGAAGCGATTGCTTACGAGAAACAAGCACTTGCCGAAGCAAAAGGTATGCAAGAAAAAGGTCTGGCAGATGCAAAAAGTATTGAACTGAAAGCAGAAGCCATGAAAAAATTAAATGGTGTAGGCAGAGAACACGAAGAATTTAAGTTGCGATTGGAGAAAGACAAAGAAATTGCTCTGGCTCAAATCAATATTCAAAAGCACGTTTCGGAAGCACAAGCGAAAGTGATTGCAGAAGCTTTGAAATCAACGAAAATTGATATTGTTGGTGGTGAAACGATGTTTTATGACAACATCATTAACTCGGTAATGCGTGGAAAATCTATTGATAGAATGGTTGATAATAGCAATAGCTTGACTGACCTGAAACAAAATTTATTGGGCGGAGATGGAAATGCAATTGGAAAAGTGCGTGAATTTATCGCTCAATTTGGCTTAGATACCAACGATGTCAAAAATCTAACGCTATCAAGTGCCTTGCTCAAGTTTAGTCAATTGACACAAGATGCTGGCACAAAAAATACATTGCAGCAAATGCTAGAGTCAGTTAAAAATACTGATTTGGCAACGAAAACACTTGAAAGTTTGGGCTTGTAAGAAATATAAAATTTGTCTCTTGGCAATTTTCCAAAACTGATTTATGCACCTTGTCTGCATCTTGTAAAATAGATGTGGCAAGGTGTTTTTTTAGTGCCAAGCACTACTTAATAAACGGCTGATTTGCTGCTAACGCATTAACATATTATTGTATTACCTTCAACGAGATGTTATACTTTGTTCTTTAATTACTTATTCTTCAAACTTTAATGTATCTTTTTCAGTCTAAAATCTTTATTCTTTTTCACTTCAAAAAAATAAAATCATGCTAAAATATTTTACAAAAAACACCTTTTTCCTGCTAATAAGTTTGTTCTTCTTAACAAAATGTACGACATCAAAACAGCAAAAAAACCTCGCTTACAAATATCAAAAAAACACCAATAGATTTACGTTCAAAAATCTTGTACATCATCAAAGTTCAGATTCTAGTACCATTTATGTGCAGATGTCGGCCAAAAATTTGACTTTCGACGAAAACAAGGAAACACAAATTCAAACGCAAATACAAGTCTATGAACATATAAAAGAGGGTGGCTTGCTAGATACTTTTTTTAGAAATATTACCGTAAAAGAAAATCCCAGCAATACAAATATCGCTTTGTGGAAATATCTTGTGCCTATTAAAACTGAAAAAGATTATTTGGTCGTTCTCAATATGATAGAAAAAAGTACAGGACGGCAGTTTGAAAATTCGTTTCGAGTTTGGAAAAAAGCAGAGTTGGCCAACGAAAATGAGCAAAACTTTTTGTGTATCAATACGACCAATCGGCAATTTTTGTTTGAAAACTATGCGAATGTTTCTAGCGATATTATAATGAGATATAGGCAAGAAATTTCTCCAACATTACAAGTTTCCTATTTCAAAACATCGCAGCAGTTAGCCTTGCCACCATTCGTTACAGATAGAAAAATAGTTGTGCCTTCCAAAGCCGATAGCAGTTTTCAGATACAAGGAAATTTGACTTTAGAAAAAGAAGGTATTTATTTTATACAAAAAAACAAAGGCGATAAATATGGCAAAACGATAGTTGCTGTCAGCAAAGGGTTTCCGAAACTGACTTCTGCCGAAGCTTTGACACAATCGTTGCGATATATCACACGAAACCAAGAGTATCAAATGATTATAAATGCAGAAAATACTAAAGTGGCGATAGACAAGTTTTGGATGAAGCGTGCAGGAAGTCCTGAAAGAGGCAAAAAGTTGATTAAAGAATTTTATGGAAGAGTGCAATCTGCCAACGAATATTTTACGAATTATATGGAAGGCTGGCAAACAGATGCTGGCTTGATTTATGTGATTTATGGCGAACCAACGGCAGTTTACGATTACTTTGGGGGCGAAGAATGGGTTTATGAAGCACGAGGAAGCTGGCCACGACAAAGTTTTTATTTCAATAGAGTTTCAACACCTTTTATGCAAGATTTTTTGAGCTTAGAACGCAATATCCAATATGAAGAGCGTTGGCATTTGGCGGTTTATGAGTGGCGAAAAGGTATGATACAAAATGTTGGGCGGTAAACAGCTAAAGTAAAACTAAAGATGGAAAGCACTTTAAAAGTGCCTTCCATCTCCTAAAGTAAATCAATGCTATTATACTCCTTTTTCTGTGCTTCCTTTTTTCGTTTCAACTCTTGTTCTATTTCATTTATCTCAGAAGAGATAATCCATTTTTGTAGTTTTTCTACTATCATTTCCTAGATAAATTTTTTATTGTTTAAGTGCAGCTATGACTCTTTCAAGAAATTGTTTATCAGGACTAATCAGTCTTGCATAATCGGTTGCTCCTACAATTTCTATTTCAAATAAATAATCTAACTTCTCTCGTAATAAATCATATTTTCCTTTTTCTTTTAACCTTTTCAAATCCATAAAATAAGGTGGCATCATGTTAGTTTGAATTATTTTAACAGTTTGCCTAATATGTGGAAGCAAATTTAAAAAAGAGGCAGTATCCATTATATATTCCATCTCAATATTTCGAACATATAATGTTTGTGCATCTGCTTTCATATTATACAAAGTATGTTCAAAAGATGACCAATTATTAGTATTTTCATGATGTTCTACACACCATACAAACTTGTAATTAGGTTCTATAATATGTTTTAAATCTAAAGCAGTTGGAAAGTCTAAAATGACAAGATAATGCCCTTTATATAACTCTATTATCTCATTAGTTTGCATCTCATTGACTTTAAACACATTGAAAAATATTTATTTAGCAAGGCAAAAAAGTCTTCCCTTCTTCCGCCAAAAAACTATTTTCAAACACACTTTTCGCCTCCTCCAAAAATGGCTGCAAATTGCGATAGCGAGATGAAAAATGGCCTATCAACAACATTTTTGCATTCGCTTTTTTGGCTATTGTAGCCGCTTCTGTTGTTGTGGAGTGTCCACGCTCGGCGGCCATGCCTGTCATATCATCCAAATAAGTCGTTTCGTGATACAACATATCAACATTCATGATTTGCGGCAAAATATTTTCGGTGTAAGCCGTATCAGAGCAATAAGCGTAAGAATAAGTTGTTAAAGGTTCGGTAGTCAATTCAGCATTTGATATAATTTTACCGTCTGCTGTCGTAAAATCAGTACCTTGTTTGATGGCAGGAATTTTTTGATATGGAATGTCGTATTCTTCTATCTTATTCTTAATCATTTTTCTAGCACCTACTTTTTGGCGAAAAACAAAACCTGTACACGGCACACGATGTTCAAGCAACAAAGTTTCCACGATTAAATTTTTTGTTTCTAGAATGCAAATAGGTATTTCAGCTTGTGTAGCGTGAAAAATCAAAGAAAAAGAACGCTCATAATTGCCGCTAATTTGCTGATGCAATTCCAACAAACTTTCTAAAGGAGCAGGAGCATAAATATGTAATTCTTTTGTGCGGCCCGAAAGATTGAAGCTATCTAGCAAAGGCAGCAACCCCAAATAATGGTCGCCATGAAGATGAGAGATAAAAATATGTCCGATTCGGCTCATTCGCAAGCCATATCGTTCCAACTGCATTTGCGTTCCCTCGCCGCAATCTATCAAAAAATATTCTTGCCTTATTTTCAAAAGTTGTGCAGAAGGATGTCTATTATAAGCTGGTTTTGCAGAGTTTGAACCTAAAATAGTGAGGCAAAAATCGTGATTCATTGATTTTATTTTTTTGGGAAGTGCAAATCTTTTCGTAAAGCTTATATAAATCCTTATTTAAGTAGTCAGACAAAAATAAATATACATCTCGTTGGAGCTAACACGCTGAACATCAATGTGTTAGCAACGAATCGACCGTTTATTAAATAGTGCTTGGCACTTATGAAGGATTTATATAAGTTATTTTTATTCTAGGCTTCTTCTTTTGTTTCATTATTCTCTGCTTCTGCTGCACTATTTCCTCCTCGCAATTCTTTCATCAATTCTTCCATTTTGATAAAATCTTTTGCTTCTTGAATAGTAGGAATAAGCGTCAAAACGCTATCTAGCTGCGAAATTTTAACCAAACGTTTCACATTGTCAGTCACTTCTGTAATCACGAGCAAGCCGCCTACATTTTGGCACAAACGATTTGCGACCAAAATAGCACTCAAACCAGATGAATCTACAAAACTAACAGCACCTAAATCGAGTATAATATTTTTGACACCTTCATTGTTCAAAATTGCCATTGATGTTTTCAAATCTGGTGCAACTAATGTATTAAGTTTTTGTTCCAACACACTCAATACTGTATATGTTTCTTTTTTATCTAATGATATTTTCATTGTCGTATAATCAGCTTTTGATTAATAATTTTTAGGCTGCAAATATAAATAAACATTTAGCTTTACAGCAAATTTTAACATTTTTTGGCTTATAACAAAATAATTTATTCGTCATATTATTATTTTGTATTTTTTAAGCAAAAATTTAGACAATGTAATCAATAATAATTACTTTTTTAAATTTTTTCGCAAAAAAATATTTTAAGCTTATTTTCGTCATTTTTTGTATTTTTTATTATATTTTCACAATAGTTCGGACATTTATAGTTTTTTTTATCAAAGGTTTAAACATACTATTTTTTTTAGGCTAAGGTGGCCAATAT
>JBMZCV010000011.1:0-51761 GCA_049613665.1 Chitinophagales bacterium
TATGTTTCCCTTGTCAAAAGGCGTTTTTTTATTCAACTGAAAATTGTTATAAAAAATGTCCAAATTTTTGTTAAAAAAAAGAAAAAGTTAAACTATGAATTTAGAAACAAAAAGATTAAAAATTGTTGCTTTAAAACACACAGATATTTCGGATATTCATTTGATGAATAGCTTTGAAAGTGTTGCAAGATATAATACGATAGGTATTCCAAGCGACATAAGCGAAACAGAAAAAATGCTATTGCCAATATTGGAGGAGCAAGAAAAAGAAAATCCTACCAAATTTGTTTGGACGATTCGGAAGCGAGAAAATGATGAGTTTTTAGGCGAAGTAGGCATGAATTTGTCGTCAAAAAAGTATAATCGAGGCGAAATTTATTACAGTTTATTGCCGAAATATTGGGGAAAAGGCTATGCAACAGAAGTTACCAAAAGGATTATTATTTATGGTTTTGAAGTTTTAAAATTGCATAGAATAGAAGCTGGCGTAGCTACCGAAAATGCTGCTTCTATAAGACTACTCGAAAAAATAGGTATGATAAGAGAAGGTTTGAGGCGAAAAGTATTGCCCATTAGAGGCACTTGGAAAGACAATTATATGTATGCTATTTTGGAGGAAGATAAAAGAGATTATTGAAAATCATTTTCAGACGTGAGATTGTTTCTAAAATAAGAAAATATATCAAAGTGTAGTTTTCGCAAGTTTTCGGACACAATTTCATGCAGGTAGCTTAAAATTTTGTACCTTTGCGGCCTTATTTAAAAAAAAGGTAACTGTTTAGGTATGGGCTTTTGAGATAAAAAATGAAGCTATTTTCTTTTAGGCAAAGCTGTTTTTGAACTGAATAGCATCGCTCTTGAGTGAAAAAAAGCTGTCGCATAAATGGAAATAGGTATTTTTTAGCCAAAATTGCCATAACATAAATAGTTACAAAAAATACTTGATAGTTTTGCAAAGCTTTCACAGAACGTTTTGCCGATGAAAAGCATTTATAAATCGAACCGAAATACTTGTAATGGATAAAAATACGCTAAATGCACTCATTCTGATTGCTTTACTCTTTTTTGTGTATAGCATGATTGTGCAACCACCGCCAGAATCGCAACAAACCACGACTAATGATACTACGGCGGTAACAACAAATACGACTGCTATATCTGAAAAGGTAGTTGATAATACGCCAAAAATTGAGACAGATAGTTTAGGTCAGATAGTTCAGAAAGGACTTTTTGAGCAAGCAGCTACTGCCGAAGAATTTGTGACTTTAGAAAATGATTTAGTTAAAGTTAAAATTTCTAACAAAGGTGGCCGCATTTATACTACCGAGCTAAAAGATTATAAAACTTATGCTCAAGAGCCATTGATTTTGATTGATGGCGACCAAAACTTATTTAATTATCACATTACGATTGATGCCGAGAAAAAGGCGATTGATACGAAAGATTATTTTTTCAAAATACAGAGTGCCTCGAAAGATGCCGTTACGCTTCGTTTGTATTACACAAAAGATAGCAACAGCTACATCGAACAGTCATATCGCCTGACAGACAAGAGCTATATCGTTGATTATGATTTCAATATTGTGGGTTTTGAGCAGTATATCGACAATAACAGGAATATTCAGCTAGAGTGGAAAACGCATTTGCGACAGCAAGAAAAAGCTATGGATCCTGAGCGATATACCACAGGAGTATATTACAAGGAGTCGCAAGATGATGTTAGTTATTTAGCCGAAACAAAAGACGATACCGAAGAAATTGGCTTTTCGCTTGATTGGGTAAGCTTCAAACAACAGTTTTTCAATAGTACACTGATTGCTGATAAGGCTTTCAAAACTGCCAATTTGGAAGTAAAAACACCACCAATAGAAGACGGTACAACTTTGGAAATAGCGTCTGCCGATTTGCAATTTTCATACAAACGTACAGGTACTTTTAGCTTTCCGATGCACTTTTATATGGGGCCAAATCAATACAAAGAATTGAAGGCTTTAAACTACAATATGGAAGAAATGATACCGCTTGGTTGGGGTATTTTCGGCTGGGTAAATCGTTGGCTCATCATTCCGATGTTTGACTTTTTGCACAAATATATCGGTAGTTTTGGTATCATCATTCTGGTTTTGACTTTTACTATCAAACTCGTTTTATTTCCGCTAACTTATCGTTCTTATCGCTCTTTTGCGAGCATGAATGTCTTGAAGCCAGAAATTGAAGCCTTAAAAGCAAAGCATGGTGATGACCCACAGCGTATTCAGCAAGAGCAAATGAAACTGTATTCGCAAGCTGGCGTAAATCCACTTGGAGGCTGTCTGCCGCAAATGGTGCAACTGCCGATTTTGATTGCGATGTATCGGTTTTTCCCTGCTTCTATTGAGCTACGGCAAGAAAGTTTCCTTTGGGCGGAAGACCTTTCTACTTACGATTCTATTATGAGTTTGCCATTTGCAATTCCTGCTTATGGCGACCATGTAAGTTTGTTTTGTTTGTTATCGGCTTTGAGTACCCTTGCTTATGTGCGTATCAATCAATCTATGACACCCAATGCTGGCGGAGAGTTTGCGAAACAAATGCAGATGTTCCAATACATTATGCCTGTGATGCTGTTGTTTTTCTTCAATAATTTTGCGGCTGGTTTGACATACTATTTCTTTTTGTCAAATGTGTTTAGCTTTACTCAACAGTATGCTATCAAAAATTTCTTTATTGATGAAGAGAAAATTTTGGCTCAAATACAAGAAAACAAGAAAAAACCTGCTAAAAAGTCTGGCTTTCAGCAGCGTTTGGAGCAAATGCTAAAAGAACAGCAAGCACAAGCGGAGGCGAAACAAAATGGTACGACTTATCAAAAACCTACCAAAAAGTCGAAATCACGAGGTAGAGCAAATTTGAATAACCCAATGGGAGAAGGCGAAGAAAAAAGAGGTAGCAACTATACAAAGCCTAAAAATAGAAAGAAGAAAAAATAAATATTGCTAATTATGAAATATAGAAATGCCCAACGTGAAATAGCTTCACGTTGGGCATTTTTTTTAGTATTTAAGAACAAAATAACGCCTTGATTGTCAATGCGAATGCTTTATTGAATAGCACTTGGCACTTAAAATCCTTTATAGTTCCTAATCTCAACTCGCATATTCAGGAAAAAGCATAAACAACATTCTTTCTTTTTGTCGAATTGTAGCTTGCGTTTCTGGCGAAATATAATTTTGCCATTTCTTGCTACGTCGTTTCGACACATTGATTCTATCTTTGTTTACGATAAAATCAATTTCGGTTTTTGGCAAATTCATGGTGAGCAAAAAATCGTATAATTCTTGATTGAGATTTTCGGTATGCAAAAAATTTATATTAGGCAAATCATGCTTAAAAGCACCGCTATCAATATATTCATCTGTTAGTTTTTCGTTGATAATTTCGGTAGGATTTTCAAAGAAAAATTTGATAAATTCTATCGTTTGTGTACCAACTTCTACTTTTGGCGATAGCTTATCGCCCAACAACAAACGACGGCCATATTTATTTGTCATTTGATAAAACTCATCAAAATTAATATCTGGATAGTTTGGAAAGTCTTTTTTCAACTCACTTTCCTCGCCATGAGGGTGCTTTTTCCAAAACGAAAATTCATACATAGACACAATTCTATCGAAAGGATTGCGAACTGCTGCTACAATATTTTTGTGTTGATGCTCGGCTGGAATTTGCCAAAAAGCACCATGCTGATTGTGTCGATTTTCTCGTGCGGCCAAATCATTCCATAAAATAGGCAATAACAATTCTTTATAATAAGCACTTTTCATGATTTTTTGCTGAATCAAAAAGCGTTTTAGCTTATTTTCACGCTTTTCATACAGTTCTTTTAGCGTATGTCTAATAAAAGTAGAACCTGTTTTTGGCCAATTTAGCACCACAAAATCATCTGTAACAATCATAAATAAAACTTTTTTCGGCTTTTAAGCAAAGAAATGTATAGTTTCGCAACTATTTTTCAAAGGTACACATTTTTCAAATTTCAATTCTAGCTTTTTCAAAAATATTTTTTCGCACAAAAAATAGAAAAGACCTTACTCGCACTCAAGGAGTAAGGTCTTCTAATTTCACCCAATTAATTAATCAAATATGTTTGTTATTTTTAGTCTATATCCTCTTCCAAATGTGCATCAAGCGTATTTTCGCCTATAACTTCAATATCCCAAGTACCATTGACATAAAGTGTATAAGAACCTTCTGTAACTGTCTCAACGCCTGTGCCGCAAAAGAAACCGCCATAATAATCAAGACCTCGAATATTGGCACTTATATCAGGAAGCAGCATTATGCTTTCGAGTGTTTTGTAGTCGGTTGTTTCGTTGGCTTCTACCGTTCCAAAGTCGAGATTATATGCCTTGGTATCGACTAAATCGTGTTCGGTTTTATTGACGATTCTAAGCTGTAAACCATCAAATTCTATTGTCTCTGGCTCTACAACCTGTTTTTCGGAGCAAGCTGAAAAGAAAATAAGTAATGATAGGAAGCAAATAAATGATAGGTTTTTCATGATTTTTAAGTTTAGTTAGTGTGTTTTTTTATGTAACTGTTTAGAGTTGTGTTTATTCCTGATTATCGTCTTGCAAATGAAATGGCATAGAGCCTGCTCTATCAAAGCCTATTTTAAGCGTATAAAGCCCTTCTGTTATTTCAGAAAATATAGAGTTGCCGCAAAATCCCATAATACCAAATTCCTCATCATCTGCCATTCCAATAACATGTGGTATTCCATCAATTAATCCCAAACTTTCCAACTGCATATATTCTGTTGTTTCGTAGGCTTGCACTGTTCCAAAATCAAAATTACTTATTCTAACATTATCAAAAGTTTGGCTTGATAGATTAATTACTCTAAGATTTAGGCCACTAAGCTCAGATTCTACAACCTGTTTTTCGGAGCAAGCCGAAAAGAAAATAAGGAGTGATAGAAAACAAAAAAAAGATAGATTTTTCATGGTATTTAAAATTAAAAAAAATAGGTTTTAAGTAGTCGTTCAGAAGTTTTTGGGCATTTCAGTACAAGATAATACCTTGATTTTCAATGCGTTAACGACTAAACGAATGCTTTATTAAATAGTACTTGGTACTTAAAATAGCAATGCCGCTCTTAGAAAAAAAACGACATTGCAAACATTACATGACTCTAGGTATAAAATTAAAGCAAGCGACAAATTATAATATGGTTTATTTGGTTTTCCTGAAAAAAATGTAGGTTTCAATTTATGTTGTTCAATGCTTTATTTGGTTTTCTTGAACAAAAATGTAGGTTTTATAATTTATATTGTTCAATGCTTCATTTGTTCTTTATAACGTAGATTTTTTATGAAAAGGTTGCTTTAGGATAATAAAAAAAGAAAAAAAATATTTTTAAATAAGTAATTTACTTCCCTTTTTTTGACGAAAAAATTTAAACAGTCTTTTTCTTAATACTCATACAAGATTTGTTTGCTTTCACTGTTAGAATCTTCAATATTGAGCAGCACCGAAGCCTCTCCATCTGCTTCCAACTCATAAATATCGAAAGTGATAGTTCTCGTGATGTAAGCCAAACAAACTTCCTGATTTTCTAACAACAATTTTAAGTTTCTTTGCGGTGGCAATGATTCTGCAATACTGCCCGAATCTACAAGCCTTACTTGCCAAGTGCTACCATCGCAGCCGCCAGCTCTAAAAGTAATCGACAGGCAGTTTTCTTCAATCGACAAGCTGTCAATATTTATTGGGTCGCTTGTTGCGGTTTGATAGTCGGTAGCACTAATAATGGCTTGTTGCTGGCAAGTGAGCAAAATGTCAGGTTCATCGTCATTGCAAGCCGCAAATATACCAACAACAAATAATGCTAAAATAATAAATGATAAATTTTTCATGTTTTTAGGTTTTGTATTTTTATATTGTATTTGCTTTTTATAACGTAGTTTTTTTGCTAGAAGGTTGCTTTTGGCTAAAGAAAAAATGAGGCCGCCGCAAAACTTTTACGAAAAAAAAGAGTCGTATCTCTTTGGGATAGCTTTTTCATTTTTCAAAAATCTATTTTAAAATCAAGTACGTTTTTTTAGTAAAAAAGCTATCTTTTTGCTGAAAAAGCGATATAATTGCTTAGAAGCTATTTAAATTTTATTTTTTTTTTATAAAAATCTAAATGGCTTCTTAAAATATTCATAACATTCTTTTAATTTTTAAAAAAAGAAAAAATATGTCGAAGATAATAGCCTTCTTTGCAGGTTTATTGATTTGTTGCGGAGCATTTGCTCAAAATTTAGTAACTATTCGTGGCCAACTCATCAACCCTAAAGGACAACTAGCCAGCATAGATATTCAGAAAGTACCTTTTACGGAAGACTTGGAGAGCTATGCAGGGTTTGTGGGCGATGATGGTAGTTTTGTTATTCAATTTCCTTTAGAAACTCCTGTTGTAGCTGTCTTTTATCATGCCAACAATTTTGCAGAAGTATATATTCAGCCCAATGACGAAATGTTTATTTACGCAGATATTAAGCAGTTTTCGGAAACCATAAAGTTTACAGGAAATGGCGATATTCACAACAATTTTTTGACCAAATATAACCGAACTTATAGCACGGCTGTTGCTCAACAAAAAGCAAGAGAACGCATCAAAAATTTGACTTCGGCCGAGTATAAAGATGCCACGAACTGCGAGCGTGACGATAAGCTCAAAATGCTAACCAACTACAAACACGAAAATCCAATTACCGAAACTTTCAAAGAGTTTATGTATGCCAAAATTGATTGTGAATGGGCAACCGATTTGATGGATTATCCTTTTGCTTACACTATGGTAACAGATAGCGACTTTCCAGATTTGCCACCAGATTACTACGATTTTTTAGATGCAATTCAGCTCAACAACGATATTGCAGTATCTTTGCCGATGTATAGCGAATTGTTGTTGAAATTTGTGAGCAAAAAGTTTCGTGCTGTCGTTTCGGGAGGAAGCTATGATAGCGACAAGCAGTATGTAGATAAGTATGAGTTTTCAAAAAAATATTTTAAAGGCAAGCCATTGTATTATGCACAAGGGCAATATATAATAGATGGTACGATTTATAGCAAAGTAGAATATTTGCGAGATGTCTATGCCGAGTATATGGCAAATTGTCCGTATGAAGATTACAAAAAAGTGGTGAAAGAAAAGTTTGAAAAAGCAAGTGCAACAGGTGCTGATGTGGCTGCTCCAGATTTTGAGCTTATCAATGCGGCAGGCGAACAGGTGACTCTGCAAGATTTGAAAGGCAAGGTAGTTTATCTCGACTTTTGGGCGACATGGTGCGGCCCTTGTCTCAAAGAAATGCCTGCTTCTAAACAATTGAAAAATCATTTTGCAAACAAAGATGTAGAGTTTGTATATGTTTCGGTAGATGAAGATGCCGACAAATGGCGTGCTTTTCTTGACAAAAAGGGCTGGGACAAAAAATATCATCTACTGAATGATGGCTTGGGATTAAATTCTCCTGTTACGAATACTTACAACATCAAAGGTGTGCCAAAATATGTGATTATTGACAAAAATGGCATTATCAGAGATAGCAACGCCAAACGACCAAGCGAAATGGGCGTGATTAAAGATATTGAAGGTGCGTTGCGAAAATAAGGAAATTGTGTTTTTAGTTTAGGAATAGAAAAAACATATTTCTGAAAAGGAACTATTAAAAATTTTGTATTGTTTATTTGAAAGATTGTTTGAGTGCTTTAAATTTACAAAAGCTAAGTGCCAAACATTGTTTAATAAAGTGTTGGTTTCCTTGCCAACACATTGAAAATCAGAGTGTTGTTTCGCTCTTGAATACCAATTAATACATTTTTACTTAAAAAAAAAATGAAGCTAATATTTTGCATTTCAACATATTAGCTTCAAAATAATGTCAAATTATTTATTTAAAAAAAACAAAAAAGTTATGACTCCAGAAAAAACATACTCTAAAAGACGACGTAAGCGTTTTTTAAGCATCAGAAAAGCTGCTTTTCAAGGAGCTATTTTTCTTTCTTTATCGGCTTTTATGATGAGTTGCAGCAATGGTAGCGATAATAGCCAAGCCATTAATGGCGGCGGTTCGTGGGATAGCGAAAAGTCCGTAGGTGTGGCTAAACAAGATTTTACAAAAGGTGTGATAACCACTATTGAAGAAACAGAAAAGGATAAATTTACGATTGTAGATGAGCAAATTGTGCCTAAAAAAGAAGACTCGAGAGTAATTGTAAGAAAGTTAGGTGGCGAAATTGATACCATGACTTTGGCACAGGCTCAAACCGTAGCCAATAATGACCCTAACACTAATAAGGAGGAATATCGTAGTGGTGGTTCGGGCATGGGCAATATTTTGATGTGGGGCGTAATGGGTTATTTTTTAGGCCGCAATATGTCGAGACCCATCAATTCTGGTGCTTACAAAAATCAACAGACTTATCAGCGTGTAAATAGTACGACCAACACACAAGCTATGCAATCTCGCAAAACAGTAGGCAGACCTACGCAAGCGAAAGGCACAGGTGGGCAAACGAAAGCGACTAATAATACACAAACAAAAAGCACGACTAGCCAAACGAAGCCAACGCCTACTACAAAAACTACACCTACTGCAAAGCCAACAAATAGTTCTAAAGGCTTTTTCAATAATGGTTCTCGCAGCAATAGAGGAAATTCGGGCAGAAGCCGAACAGGAGGATAGTTTTTTTGCAATACGAAAGAATAGAAAAAGTCGATAAATTTTTTCTAGCCTATCAAATAAAAACAAAAGCTTCAATTGTTCTTATTTTAGAAACAATTGAAGCTTTTTATATGTTTGTAAGAAAAGGACACTTTTAGTCAATACTCAAATTGCTACCTTCATTATCGTGTTTTCGTCCTTTTTGCGTTCCTTTTTCTTTTGCTTTTTCCAACCGTTCCTTTTCTTCCCTATCAATTTCTGCCAAATCAACTTCTTCATTTAGGCATTTCAAATCTGGCTGACCTGCATTAATCCATGCTGTAGTCCAAAAACTACCAACGCTAATAATCGCTTTTTTCATGCGTCTTTCCACCATATCGCCCAGCAAATTGTCGTAAGCCTTCGAAAACTCTTCACTATACGTTTTTGTTGTCGTTTGTCCACGAGTTTCGTAGCTATATTTCTGGTCGCTCGGAAACGTTTTTGTCAATTCGGCTTCGCCCAACAACACTGTATCTAGTGCAATATGGCTTTCCAAAATAAAATCCCAGATATACTCATTCGGATTAGAAATATGCTTTGCCTTTCCTACCCAATAATCATATTTTTCGCCATACAACTCTGGCAAACGAGACTCCCAAAAACCATGAATGCCTCTTTGATTAGTCATTTGGCCATTATAATTTTTGGTCGTGTGTAGTGGCACGTGGCCATCGCCTACATAATGTCCCATATCTGCCGAATATCGCAAAATGCGTTGTTTATCACAGTTTTCAAAGGCTCTTGTTAAGCGTTTTAGCACCACCTCCATATTCCACGGTGCAATGCCATAAGCCTGCAAAGTATCTTCCGTATATTTTGCTACTGCATCATTCCATTTTCGAGGCATCATCTCGAAAGGATATTTGCCATAATGATCCACATCAATATAATGTCGAGGTGCTTCATCTTCGCTTGCGTAGCGTCTTTTGTCGGGGTCGACAGCGTGTTCGGTCAAATATTCGATATTTTTTTTGTAAAAACCAATCATTTCGGGCGGTAGAGTGAATACTGCCAAGCGATTGATGCGTGAATGAGCCCAAAATCCCCACGCTTTTGCAGCCTGAAAATAAGCAAAGCTACCGCAAAATAGTAGCAGAGCAATGACTAAAAAAGTATTTGTTTTTCTCATTTATGTAAGTTTTTGTAGTCTGTTTTATCAAAAAGTGCTATTTTCTTCCTTGTCTTTTTGTACAATATTTGCCTTTTTGCTTACTGAAGTAACACCGCCAGAAACAATAAATTTCATAGCATCAGAAGCATTGATGTCTTTTAGCAAAATAACGTTTTCTTTAGGAATGATAAATAAATTGCCCGAAAAATTGTAGGAATGTGGAAAATAAACCGCTACTTCTTCTTCCAAACCAAAATTGCTCATATCGGTTTGTGTAATAAAACCCATCTTTTTTAGCTTCGATTGCTTGTTTAAAATCACCAAAACAGGCGTGTCAAACTTTTGCTCATCGCCCATAAAAGCTGAAAACAAATCTTGCAACGAAGTATAAATAATTTTTGCCAACGGCAATTTGGTCATTATTTTGGCAAGATACTCAAAAAAAGGAGCTAACAAATACGTTTTGCTAAAGTAGCCAATTGCTGTAATACTCGTCAGAATGATGAGCATACTAAGGCCTGGAATACCTAAGTCTATGATATTATCAATATAAATAAAAAGTTGATATAATATGTAAAATGTCACGACAAAAGGAGCAATCAATACTAAACCTTGCAAAAAATAGCTAACCAACTGTTTACCTATATTTTCCGAATTGTTGTTAATCTTATCGTATCTCTTAGCAGGTAAATTACTCATATTTTTTTGGAAATTTGTAAAACGTTTATTTGCAAATAATGAAGCAAGATACACATAATTTTTTTGTTTTTTGTGTAAAAAAATTAGGAACGGTTTAGAAGTAAGATTTTTTTAGCCAAAAATTGTGAGTGCCAATGTAGTAATGAAATTAGCGAAAAAAAAGTTTGAACTTAAACAAAACTAGCTTATTTTATAGAAAAGAACTTTCACATTTTCTAAAACAAATAATGTTGCAAAATATAACAAAACCAACCTTACTCGTCGATATACAAAAGTGCAAAGCTAATATCGCTAAAATGGCCCAAAAAGCACAAAAAAGCAAAGTTATTTTTCGTCCGCACTTCAAGACACATCAATCAAACGAAATTGGCGAGCTGTTTCGTGAGTTTGGCGTAACAAAAATTACGGTTTCTTCGGTAGATATGGCAAAATTTTTCGCTCAAAATGGCTGGAACGATATTACGATTGCTTTTCCTGTCAATATTTTGGAATTGGAAGAAATCAATCTGTTAGCAAAAAATATTCAACTCAATTTGCTAGTAGAAGCAGTAGAAGTAGCCGAAATTTTAGGAAAAAAAATGAAACACAAAGTTGGCATTTTCATAAAAATAGATACAGGCTATGGCCGTACAGGCATTGATTTTCGAAAAACAAATAAAATTGACAGATTGCTCACAACAATAAAACCATATAGCCAACTTGAATGGAAAGGCTTTTTGGCTCATGCTGGACATAGCTACAAAATCAGAAATGACCGAACTGCTATTCAAAAAATTTACGATGAATGTAGAGATGCTTTACAGTTTTTGAAACAAAAATATCAACCTGAATATCCACAAATCATCGTTTCGGCAGGTGATACTCCGACTTGTAGTATAGTCGAAAAATTTGAAGGATTGGACGAAATACGGCCTGGAAATTTTGTGTATTATGACCTTACACAATGGCAAATCGGTTCATGTGATTTAGACGAAATTGCTGTTGCGATGGCCTGCCCTGTGGTAGCAAAACACGCTGACCGAAACGAAATTATTGTATATGGTGGAGGTGTACATTTGTCTAAAGACCGTTTGCAATTGCTCAATGGGCAAACAGTTTGGGGCTATGCAACTCAGTTAAAAACAAACGAATGGACAAATATAAATCGTAATACTTTTGTCAAATCTTTGTCGCAAGAACATGGAATTGTTCAAACAAATACTTCTTTTTTTGATAAAATAAAAATAGGCGATATACTAGCTATTTTACCTGTTCATTCTTGCATGGCTGCTAATTTGCTAAAAATCAAAGCTTTATAAATTTACATTAAATTAAATTAATCTTTTTCTGAAAAAAAGAAAGGCAACATTTTTGTTGAAAGCTTGATTAAGTGCTAGAATATTACTTTTAGCTAAAGGCTCAATTTTTATAATTTCATTTTCGCTTAAATTATGGCTCAAAAGTTGCGATATAATGCAACAAAATAGTTTCTGTTTATATTTTTTATTTTTTTATAATACTTTTTGCAACTGCTTATGGTAGTTTTTTGAGCGAAAAAAGCTGCATTATAAATGGAAATAAACATTTTTTCGCCAAAATTGCCATAGTGCAAATCGTTACTATTTTTTAATCCAAAAAACTTAAACAGCCTTTAGAAAAACATTTAAAAATAACTGATTTTTGATAACTTAACATAGCTTTAATACAATGAAAAATAACTCAAAACGCTCTGTAAGCCTACTACTTTATCTTTGTTTAGGTATAAATATTTTACTCTCAGCTCAATCTACTTACGATACACAGTTTGCGAATGTGAACATGGATTGTGAAGAAGGTAAGCTTTGTTCCACGTTGCAAATAAAAGCCGCTAATGGTGTAGAGGATTTTGCGATAGGTTCGCACACTTTTTTTGGCTATTTCAACAAAGATGTTGTCAATTTTCCTACTTATTCGAGCATTCATTTTGGCAATGACAATCCTTGTTATGTTGGTTTTTCGCCATATCAAGAAGCTGTCTCTGGCCTTGGATTTGATGCACAAACAGGCGAATTTAATTTAAGCACCAATATGATTTTTGTGAACGAAGGTTGCCCTATTGTTTCGCAAGAATGGATAGATGTGGGCGTTTTTTGCTTCGACATCATTGGTACAGATGCTTCTACTGAAATATGGCTTAGTCCAAATTTAACTATTGTAAACCTAAACGAAAATGTGCCAAAACACAATCAAGGTACTTTGGGCGAGCTTGATATTACCTTATGTTCGATGAATGATGCCGACGAAGATGGCCTCACAGACGATGAAGAAATTGCTCTAAACCTCGACCCAAACGATGAAGACACAGATGATGATGGCTTACTTGATGGCGAAGAAATAAACGAATATAATACTAATCCGCTTTCGCAAGATACCGACAATGATGAACTTACAGATGGCGAAGAAATAAATGAATATAATACAAATCCAAATTTGGCAGATAGCGATAATGATAGCTTGGGCGATGCTTTTGAAATTTTGAATGGGCTAAATCCTAATAGCGATGACACAGATAATGATGGCTTAACAGATGGCGATGAGGTGGCTTATAATGCTGATCCGCTGTCGCAAGATACTGACAATGATGGTATTGGAGATGGCGAAGAAGTGCATGTTTATATGTGTGACCCTACTGATACTGATACCGACAACGATGGTTTGACAGATGGCGAAGAAGTTAATCAATTTTTTACTAGCCCAACATTGGAAGATACTGACAATGATGGACTTACGGATAATGAAGAAATATATATATATTTTAGCTTTGCAATGATTGCTGATAGTGATGGCGATAGTTTAACAGATGGCGAAGAAGTAAATACTTATGGTACAAATCCGCTCGACAATGATACTGACAACGATGGTATTGCAGATGATAGCGAAATTTGGATAGGTACTAACCCACTTTTGGAAGATACCGATGGCGATGGATTGTTCGACAATGCTGAACTGAACGATTATGGCACTTTGCCAACCGTAGCAGATACTGATAATGATGGATTGAATGATGGCGAGGAAATAGCTATTAATACAAATCCCAACAATCCAGATAGCGATAACGATGGACTGCTAGATAATGAAGAGTTGACAGAGTATGGCACTTTGCCAACCGTAGCAGATACTGACAATGATGGTTTGAGTGATGGACAAGAAGTGGACATTTTTATCGACCCAAATAATATGGATAGCGATGGTGATGGTGTGCCTGATGGCATAGAAGCTCCAGATGGCGAGCCGATAGATACAGACAATGACCAAACTTTAGATGCAATGGATCCTGATGATGATGGCGATACCGTTTTGACAGTCAATGAAGATTTGAATGACAACAACAATCCGCAAGATGATGATACTGATGGCGATGGAATCCCAGATTTTTTAGATACAGATGACGATGGCGATAACGTTTTGACAATAGATGAAGACATAAATAACAATTCTGACCCAATGGATGATGACACAAACAACAATGGAATACCAAACTATTTGGATACTGATAATAGCAATACAGTTGGCATTTTTGATATTTCGCAGGCTCAACTTTCGCTAGAATTATATCCTAATCCAACGCACGAAAATCTATACTTGAATGTTGCGAACTTGCATGCTGCTTTTGATTTACAGATTTATAATACACTTGGTCAGTTAGTTTTCGACCAACATTTTGAGGCTCAACAAGACATTTTACATTTAAATCTTAGTGATTTTTCAAATGGTTTGTATGTCGCAATAGCAAAAACGAAACAGCAAGAAATACTGCGAGCTAGTTTTGTAAAACACTAAATAGAAAAGCATTGTTTTCACTTACGAAAGCAATGCTTTTTTTATGAAATGTAGTTTTTGTATTTTTTTAGCTAAAAAAAAGATTTTTATGGCATTTTTTTTATGAAATAACTCAAAAAATTAGTAACTTTACAAAAGAAGAATAACAGGCAATAACAACTATTTTTTTATAAAAAGTTTCAATTTCTTAATATCATAAAAAAAAGATTATTATGAGTAATGTAGTCCAATGGTTTGAAATCGCTACAAATGACCTTGAAAGAGCTAAAGTATTTTATGCTGCTGTGTTTCAAAGAGAATTTACATTTATAGAAATGCCAGACACTTCTATGTATATGTTTTCTGGCGAAGATGAAATGAGTGGCTCGAGAGGTGCTTTAGTAAAATCTAAAGATAACACGCCTTCAATAGATGGCACGATTGTTTATTTTCAATGTGAAGACATTAACAATGAAATAAGTAGAATAGAAGCCGCTGGCGGAAAAATACTGTTTCCGAAAACTTCCATCGGCCAATTTGGCTTTATTTCGCAATTCATAGATACAGAAGGAAATAGAATAGGCATACATTCCGATAAATAACAAAAAAAATATCAATCCATAAAAAGGCATTGTTTTCGTAAATGAAAGCAATGCCTTTTTGATTCTCTGTTATTTTTGAATATTTTTTTGCTTTTTTAAAATAAAAAAATATGAATTTTAGCTATTTTTACAAAAAAATATAACTCTTAGGTCTGAGATTTTTAGCTAAAAATAAACCTTCTTTGGCCAAAATAACTACGATATACAGTTATACTTTTTCAGAATAAAGGCATTTTTTTATCAAAATTGTCACAATATAAATAGTTATAAATTTAATAAATAAACAAAAATATAAATGATGCAAACTTATTTTTATCAATTTTTGAGTGTTTTATATCTTCTATTTTGCCTAACAGCTTGCAATACCAATGATAGCAGTGATTTGTCTGGAACATGGCGAGATGTAGATGGTGGTTCTTTGCTAGAGTTTCAACAAACCAACGACAAAGTTGTCGCTTTTTATAGCCAACCAAGCCAAAAAAGCATGGTGCAATATGGTTTTCAGAAAGGCGACAAAAGCCTCGAAATGGAACGAAACGATATGAAACTGACAGGAAAAGTGCAAGTTCGTTATCCTGAACCTTTTAGAAGCAATTGTCCAGAGAAAGCAAGCATTTGGACACAGTGTGAATTTGAGATAGATGAAACAGGGCAATTTTTGAGAGGCCGCTGGCTCGGCAAAGGTTTATCTGATACTTGTACGATTACAAGCTCCAAATGGCTAAATGATGTGTATGAACGAGTGCAAGAATAGTTTTTTATACGAATTGTCGCAAGTAATCGAATGTATTTGTGCAAGGTTTTTTTTGGATGTTACTTAAAGTCAATGGTTCGGACATTTTTTATAACAATTTTTAGTCTAATAAAAAACACTTTTTGGCAAGTGAAACATACTATTTTTCAATTCAAAAGGCCATGAAATTTGCAAATATTGGTCGCCTTAGCCTAAAAAAATAGTATGTTTAAACTTTGGCTTAAAAAAATGCGTAAATGTTCGAACTGTTGTTAAAATAAGCCCAAAAAGGTGGTAGGTATTTTTTTAATGCCTGCCACCTTTTTTAATATTTTTTGCCTCGTATTAAATAAAAATAGAAAATAAAATAATTTATCATTCATAACACATGATAATAAATGAAATGTAAAATATGGAATGATATTTGACACTTGCTAAATAAAATTTTGGAATGTTGTACCAAGATTTATTTATCATATTAGGATTATTTTTTGTTAAATATTGTTTTTATCGGTTATGTATTTAATGAAAAAAGCTTTCATATTTCTAATGTACTATTTAATACACTGTAATTTAAATCTTCTAAGGTTTTTGAAAAATATTAGCCGTTTGTTGAGATATGACAGATTTTAAAAACCTGTCACGTCTAAGCTCATTAAATTTTTTCTTTCAATAACAAGAAAGAAATAACATATTTTTCTAGCCAAAAGAGTCAAATATAAAAAAGAATGGAGACTTATTGTTTTAGAAATATGTCATTTCTAAAAGTCTCAAAATGTAGAATTACTTAGATTACAGTGCATTTAAGCAATTGTTTCGATGTTTTTCAGTATTTAAGAATGAACTAATACTGTAATTTTTGATGTGTTAGCAATAAGTTAAATGACTTATTAAATAGTGCTGGAGCTAATCTTGGGATAGGTATAATTATAATTTTTCATTTATTTTTTGTGAATAGCTTACACAATATTAATGAAGAATATATGATTTTCAACATTTTCTTTGAAATATAACAAATAAAAACAATAGATTATGTCTAGAATTTTATTCCTTTTTTCAAGTATAATATGTCTTACATATACTACTATATCAGCACAAGTTTCTGGTACGGTATTTAAAGACTTTAATGCTAACGGAATCAAAGACAATGCAGCTAGTTTTAATGAAGTGGGCATAGCTGGCATTACTATCAATGCTTATGGTGCAAGCGGAACAGTTTATGGCCCTGCAACTACTGCAAGTGATGGTACTTATACGATAGCTGGTGTTGCTGAAGCAGCAAGAGTTGAGTTTACATGGTCAGAAACTTGGCTTTATCCTACTGTTTCGGGCAAAACTACAATACAATTTGTAGGAGGAAGTGCCACAGATATAGATTTAGGACTTGTTTCTTTAGACGACCATTGGGACAATACGAATCAAAGTATTCCTAAAATATTTGTGCCATGCTATGCAGATGGAAATGCAGTTATTGGGCCAAATATTGCAGATGCTGCGGTTGTCACTTTTGATAATAATGCAACAGGTTTGAGTATCACAAAACATGAAGTAGCCACTCACGAAGAAGTTGGTGCTTTGTATGGTGTTGCTTATGATAAATCTTATGCTAGAATTTTTAGCGCTGCTTTTTTGAAAAGGCATGTTGGCCTTGGCCCTGAAGGTATTGGTGGTGTCTATATTTTTGAAGATAGTGGTTTAGGTATGGATTTAACAGCAAGTTTTAGTTTGCAAGGCGTAGTTCCCGACAATACTGCTACAGCTATTGATTTAGGGTCAATTACTAGAGTGGATTCTCCAGGTGGCAATGATAACTACTTAGGTACTAGTGCGGCATCAAGAGATATAGAAGCTTATGGTAAAGTGGGAAAAGTAGCTTATGGCGATATAGATATTAGCCCTGATGGAAAGCTATATTTAGTAAACCTCAATCAAAGAACGATTGTAGTAGTAGATATTGCAGGTAGCACAACTGCAAGTCTGGATAATGCAAATGCTGCTACATTAGGCCCTCTGACAAATACTTATAATTTAAGTGATTTGGGTGGTTTGCCTACTTGTACAAATGGCGAATTTCGACCTTTTGGCCTAAAAATTTATAATGGCACAGGCTATCTTGGACTTGTATGTGATGGACAAGATGATAACAAATTTACGAATAGCAATTTAGAAGCTTTTGTTTTGAGTTTTGACCCTAATAATATATCGGCTGGTTTTCAAACAGAAGTTCATTTCGATAATTTTGATTATCGTAGTGGGCAAAAAAATTGGAAAAGATGGGCAAATACTTGGGCTGATTCCAATTTACAAACCGTAGGCAGTGGTTCTTATACCAATGCTCAACCAATACTTTCAGACATAGAATTTACGGAAAATGGCGATATGGTAGTCGGTTTTATAGATCGTTTTGGACATCAAGTAGGTTCGACAAATTATGAACCTACTTCTGGCACCAGTTCGTTTATTGAAGGGGTAGCTTATGGCGAAATTTTGCATATTTGCCGAAATGGAAGTGCTTGGGAAATTGAAGGTACAGGAGCTTGTGGCACTAATTTTACAAGTGCTAACCATCTTTTAAATGACTATTCTGGAAATGACCCTAACGATATATCAGGAACAGGAAATGGAGAGTATTATGACGATGCACAAGGCGACTTGAATGCAACTGCTTCTGGTGAAGCGTCTAATGGTGCAATGGCAAAGTTGATGGGAACAAACTTAGTTTTATCTACTGTAATGGATCCTTTTCCACAAATGGCTAATGGAGATGCTTCAACTTATGGTAGCTCTGGCGGTGTTCATTGGTTCAACCATAGCTCTGGTAGTTGGGACAATCATGTAAGAATATATGAAAACAATAGTGCAGGTTTTAGAAAATCACATGGTTTGGGCGATTTAGAAGCATTGATTAATCCTCCTCATATTGAAATCGGAAACTTAGTATGGGCAGATACAAATGGCAATGGTATTCAAGATGCCAACGAAAATGGAATTAGCGATGTAAGTATAGAACTGTGGAACGATGTAGCAACACTTGTAGCAACTGCTGTCACAGATGCTAATGGAAATTATATCTTTTCTAATGAACCAAATGCAACTACTACTGTCAATTTTATCTATAATTTGAACTTGACTTACGGAGCAAACTATACTTTACGCATTCCGAATGCAGAAGGCGGAAGCCAACAAGGTGTATTAAATACCTATGAAATAAGCACACAAGATGCTGATGCTACTGCCAACGGAGATATGCGAGATAGCGATGGCTCTGATGCCGACAATTCAGAAGTTACTTTTGTGTTAGGAAAAGCAGGCGAAAATAATCATACTTATGATTTTGGCTTCAAATCCGCAGCAGCAAGTTGCAGCATTACAGTAAATAGTGCTACTCCGAGTGTTTGTAATGCTTCTGACAATACATATAGCTTAGATGTTGTAGTCAGTTATGCGAATGTAAGTGGTGATATAAATATCAATAGTGCAAGCTTTACTCCAGATGGTAGTGGAAATGAAACATTTACGATAACAGGTTTAACAGCCGATGGCAGCACAGGAAATAGCGTTATAGCAAATTCGGTTTCTGATAGTGGCTGTGAAGATGCCGTAGGAGTTACTTATGATGCTCCTGAAAGTTGTACTAGCACTAGTGCTTGCGAAATAACAAATATTTTCCCTGCATTTCCTATTGATTTTCTAAACAATGACCAAGGCTGGATAGATTATAGTATTGACAATTCACTTTCATTTGTAAATAATGGAGATGGCACAATGACTATAACAGGTAATATCATTGATGGAGAAACAATAGATTTCGGTTCAGGTATTAGTCCAAGTTCAAATGTTTGTGGAGGAGATGATAGCTGGGCATTGAGCTTGACGCTTTCTGACAAACAAACGTGGGCTACTTGGAATGGTAGCGGTGGAACTTCCAATATTAGCGGTAGTTGTGGCCCAACAGTAGAACAAGATATAGATTATTGGAATGTTACAGGTACTTTAACAGGAACAGGTTGTAGAACAGGAGAAACTATTACGATTAATGGCCCAAGTGACCCACAATATCGTTTTCAGATAGGTATAGGTGGCAATAGAGGTTCTAGCGATTGTTCACTTTTTGGATTATCAACTTGGTTTGATGCCGACTGGAATGATGGAAGTACAACAACAGCAGTAAAATCTGACATTTATGGCTTTGTAGATGAAAGTTGCTATCAAACTCCTCCTGCCTGTTCGATTGCAGTAGATAGTGCTACCCCAAGTGTTTGTAATGCTTCTGACAATACATATAGCTTAGATGTTGTAGTCAGCTATGCAAATGTAAGTGGCGACATAAATGTGAATGGCACTACTTTTACGCCAAGTGGCACAAGTCCAGAAACATTTACGATAACAGGTTTGACAGCCGATGGTAGCACAGGAAATAGTGTTGTAGCAAATTCGGTTTCTGATAGTGGCTGTGAAGATGCTGTAGGAGTTACTTATGATGCTCCTGAAAGCTGTGGCTCTGTACCTTGCCCTCCAACAAAATGTGTAGATATTTCAGTAACTAAAAATTAGTTAAGCTAACTGTTTAGGTGTGAACTTTTTAGTCAAAAATGTCACAATGTAATAGTTACAAATTAGAGTTTATTCACAAAATTTTAGATAAAAAAATAGAAAAATAAGGTGGTAGGCATTTTGAAAATGCCTGCCACCTAGATTTACGACAAAATTTGCTAAAATTATGCAAATGTAATATTCGCATTTATCCAATCATGTCTCTATTTTCATGTACGCTTTTTTTGTGAACAATGTCTATTAAGAAACAAGTTTTTTATAGCAAATTGATTAGTGCTTGATACTTAAAATCGGTATCGAACACTAATCAATTTGCATTTCTTTTAAGTATCAAATACTATTTAATAAAGCCTTCATTTAGCTGCTAACGCATTGACAATCAAGATTATTATCTTGTTCTGAAATGCCGAAAAACTATTTCTTTTTCAACACAAAACTGTCCATAATTTCCGCAGCAATTTCTTTATAATCTGCAAAAGCTTTTTCTTCTCCTGTAAAAGTCAAAACATAAGCTTTTTTATCAAATATGGTATAAAGTTGATGAAAAATAAGCTGATAATTATTTTGTTTGCCACTATAAATAACCTCTTGAAAAATCAAACCATCTCGTTCTATACGTTCATTTTTCATAACTTTGCTATTTTTTAAAATATTTTTTACTTGATTGTTAGAAAGCTCAACATAGCCTTCAAAATCTATGTCGATGTTTGATAAATCTTGAACAATAAGGTTTACATTTTCCTTAAAAACATCATTTTCAGACGAAACTTTTGAAAAAACAATTAAATCCATGCCCATTTGGCCAGATTTATCAACCACCCAATCGAAAGGAAACTTGAAAGTATAATCCGCTGCCGTAACCTGTTTCCAACCTTCTGTTGCTGCTTCATCTACCAAAATAGTGGTATCAACTATTTCTTCTTGCTCTGAAACTGCTTCTTCATGAAGTTCAAAACTTGCTATTATTTTTTTAGCAACTTTTTCATACGTTTTAAACTCTTTTTTAGCTGCCGTAAAAGTCAAAATATAAGCTTCCTCATCAATAATGGTGAAAAACTGCCAAAAAGTAAGCTTCGATTTTCCTTGCGAACCATGATATTTCAACTCATGAAAGTCCAAACCATTTTGTTTTATGCGATTGCTTTCCAAGAGTTTGCTATTATCCATCATCTCTATTATTTGATTTTCCGAAAGCTCGACATACTGCTCAAGAGTCATAGCAGAACCCAGATTTTGCCTTATTAAGCTAATATTTTCTTGAAACTTATCTTTTTTAGAAGTAGTTGGCGAAAAAATAATAAATTCTGTTCCCATAAAACCCTCTTGATTAAGCACCCAATCGCTCGGATAATCAATTTCATAAACTGCTGTTTTTAAATGTTGCCAATCTGTTTGTTGTCCAAAAATAATTTGACTAACACATAGCAACAATAGTAGTGAAATTCCTTTTTTTGCTTTTTTCATCGTATATTTTTTTGAATTTAAAGATTTTAACCTATAATCAATGGTTCGGACATTTTTTATCACAATTTTCATTTTAATAAAAAGATACCTTTTGGCAAGCGAAACATACTATTTTTCAGTTCAAAAGGCCATTAAATTTGCAAATATTGGTCACTTTAGCCTAAAAAAAATAGTATGTTTAAGCCTTTGATAAAAAATGTATAAATATCCGAACTGTTGATGTAAATAACATGTTTTTTCTTTCTTCTCAAAGTAAAACGATTATAAAAAAAATAAATTTGACTATTTCAAAGTAAAAAAAATGTCACAAAACAATAGAAAATCAAGAGAAAAACAACTAACTTGCGAAACGCTCAAATTGTATTTTACACCCTTATTTTTATATTTTTAAACAAAAAAGTTTATGAGAAAAATATTTTATTTTCCCAACTATGTTATGGCCCTTTTAATGATTTCAATGTGTTATTTCTCAAATGCACAAGTTTCTGCCCAAACGCAAATCATCAATCGTACTACTACGCAATCTTCAACAAAACCACTTGCTAAATCTTTAGTTGGTGAGGTTTTAAGCGATGGTAGCTTTATGTTTAAGGCTGATGAAGCGACTATAAAACGAGCCATTGAAGAAGAATTTTATGACGGAACAACAGTAAATAGCGTCAAAATTGTGGAAATGGACGGCCAATATTATGTTTTTGCAGATGGAAATGTGAAAAGTGGCCAGCAAAAAATCATTAGAGTCAGCTTGGAAAAAACAGCTCAGGCATTGTTTTTTACTACTGTTTCAGCACTCGAAACATGCTATGCTTTGCATTGTGAAGAGCAAGAATTTGTAGTGAAAAACTGTAAATGTAATGTACCTACCGAAATGGGAATGTCGACTTATCAGGCTCAAAGAGGTTTTTTATTGACCAAAAAAGGTATCGGTGGACTTTTGACACTTGCCAAAACGCAAGCTTCTGCGGTCAATCCAACAGGCGAAAAAGCAGTTGTTATTGGTAAGCAAGCTGATATGAGCATCACGATAGACAAAAGCAAATTGCACAAAGCTATTACTGAAGAATTGGCCGACAAAACGACAATAATTACTGAAAGCTTTGTTAAGAAAAACGATAAAGGGCAACACTACTTATTTGCGATAGGAAAAGATGGCAATTACACGACAACAGCTCGCCTCAATTTATCAACAAATGCCAATGGCGATTTATTTATCAAACCAACGTCTTTATTAGAGCTTTGCATCAACACTTGTACTGATACAGGCACATTTATGTCTGGCGGCAATTGCAATTGTGCTGGCGAAGTAAAAGGTGGACAAAAAGACATTGTTTATACTTATAAAAGCAACTTTTTTAGCCAACGTTTAGGCATCGGTTCGCTTTTTGGCAATTAAGTAGTCGTTCAGAAGTTTTTGGGCATTTCAGAACAAGATAACACCTTGATTGTCAATGCGTTAGCAACTAAACGAATGCTTTATTAAATAGTACTTGGTACTTAATACAAAAAAATATTTCTAGCTTTAGGAATATGCTGCAATCTCCATGATTTATAAAAATATAAATCATGGAGATTTTTTTTTGGCGAAAAGGCAACTAATTTATACACTTCTGATGATATGTTTATTTCAAAATAGCTACTAAATACTCCTAAATAAGTCATTATTGTGTAAAAAAACATCTTTAAAAATGGTTTGTTTTTTATATAATTAAGTTGTTAATGTTTTTTTAATAAACCAAGTGGTTTGTTGTTATAAATATTTATTGATGTAATAAGTGTTTTTTAATATTGTAATGTGTTGGTAATTAGTATATTTATAGTTGTGATTTTTAAATTATGTATATAGATGAGTTTGTGTTATGTTGTTTAAAAAGAGAAAATTTGGCATGATTTTACACTTCAACTATTGTTTGTCTAAATAAAATCACAGTAACTAAATAAAATATGAGAATAGCAATTTTTACAAAAAAAAACGGTATCAGTTATATAATATATGTTTGTTGTTTGTTGTTAATGAGTGGATATGCTACCGCCCAAGTTAATCTGCTTATTGATAAAAGGGCTAACAAAACAAGTATAGAACCAGGAGAAGTAGTTACTTATACTATTCGTTACCGCTGTGCATCACTTACAGAGCATTGTTTAAATACGCAAATTCAAGACGTAGTGCCTGCCGATATGGAAATCGTAGGCTTTACAGGAATGGGCGGCAATGTGGCAGCAAGTGGTGCAGCAGGCAATACTATTACTTGGGATTTAAAATCTCCTAGTGAAGCAAGTGGCGTATTAGCGGCTGGTGCAACAGGATTAGTTACGGTACATGCTCGTTTTCCTGCTTGTGACAGCGGTGCTACGACTGCCAATAATCCTTATACCAATATGGCTACTATTAGTGCAAGCAATGGCAATGCTACTATAAACGCTTCGGCAGATGTAGATTTAGCTGCTGATGTGGAAATTTGCCCTGAACCAGCAGAGGTTACTATTGGTTTTTCAAAATCAATAGCAGGCAATAGTATTGTTATGCCTAATGGTATGGTACCATATCACTTTGAATTACCTACAAGTGCTACTTCTTACAACATAATCGACAACATTCCTTCAGGATTTGTTGTAACTAATATTAGGGCAAGAACTTCATCGTCGAATCTTCAATTGGAAATGCAATGTGCTAATTCTGGTACTTGGTATTTAATACAAGATTTTTCAAGTTTGAACCATGATGTAGATACGCCAGAAGAAATACCTGCTTCAGCAGCAGCCTGTTTAGTAATTCCACACCCTCAATATCCAGATATTAACCTCTTCAATGTTAGTGCTGTACGTTGGACAGTCCCTGACAATTATACAGGAGAAGTATTTTGGTATGCCTTAACGCTTTTTCCAATGGATGCTCATCCTTTTGTAGGTTATTCACATGATGGACGAACAGATGAAGCACTATTGCCTAATTTTGAACCAGTTGTTTCAGGGACAACCTTACAAAACTGTATTACCTCTTCAGATACTAATATGGGAAATAGTGGAGTAGCTTGTGCTGATATTGAGATAGTAGGTACAGCAGATAATGTTATGCCTAGCTTAGAAAAACAAATTATTGGTATTCCAGAATCCAATATGCTAAACTATCCGTCTGATTGGTCAGAATTTGCTTATGATAGTACTGCCAATCCGCCAATTATAAAGGGAGCAAATCAATTAACTTTTGGTTTAGAGTTTTTGAACAATAGAGAGTCCGCTACTTTTTGGGACAATCCTGTAATTGCTGATTTACTAGACCTTAATGTAACTTTTGACCCTGCAATAAATTGGTTTACAGTTGTTGTAGAAGACAATTTAAGTGATTTTTATTCAGATGACCCATCAGCAAATCCTGCATGTTGGAATCCAACCTTTGAGGCAATTGAAAATTATAATGATACTGGCAGAACCTTATTAAAATGGAATTTTGATGGTTGTAGTTTGCCGACAGGAAGCGGTTCAGACCCTTCAAAAAGAGCTCAAGTATTCATTTATTATAGTGTAAATATTAAGCCAGGAACAGCCGCTACTACTGTTATAGAAAATATGCACATTGCACTAACACCAGAAGGCACTATATTAGAAGAATGTCGAGATGGCTCAGGACATAATGCAACTTCTAATACTTATTGGCCAGAAGATACCGACTTGCATGATATAGATGCTAATGGTAACTTTGCCGAATTGATTTGTAAAGGCAACGTAGTGACTTATACTGTACCTACTCTTGCCGACCTAAACTCTTCGAAATGGGTGTTAGGAGAATTAGATACAGAGTTTAGCCGCTACAATATCACGGGTAATACTGTTTTGGCTGGCGATGGCATTTATGAAATGTTTATAGAAAATACAGGAAATATTGCAGTAACACAATTAGATGTTGTAGATATGCTTCCTCATATTGGCGATACCGATATTTTAGGAGTGATTGGAGCTAGAGGCTCTGATTGGGAAATGGAATTGGCAGGCGATGTGATAGTAGAACGCTACAACAGCATTACTGATAGCTGGGACGTTGTGCCAAATTCAGATTTGAATGTCGATGGTGTATTATATGCCAATACTTACAACCCTAAAAGATATGACTCTAATTTGGGTTTGGGTGAAGATTTATCTGTTACAGGCGATTTGCCAGCCGATGGCACGACTTTAGCAACAGGCAGCGGAGTGGGAAATCGTTCTTTTGGCTTTTGCTTTAAACCAGCTACTCCTTTTACTTGGAATGAAAAATTGCGTGTTACTGTTCCTATACAAGTGCAAGGCAATCCACCTGGTTGTGGAGATACTAGTTGTTCTAGTGGAACATTAATTACCGATGCAGTTGCATGGAACTCTTTTGCTTTTGGCGGCACTTATGATGACAATGGCACAGCTACACGACTGTTTAATTCTGAACCTATAAAAGTAGGTTTAAAAATGGTAAACCCTGTTACACAAACAAGCTTAGGAAATAGAGTATGGTATGATACTGATGGAGATGGTTCGCAAGACCCTTCTGAACCGGGAATTGAAGATGTAGAAGTAAGTTTATATGCTGCTGATAGCATTACTTTAATAACACAAGCTCTAACAGATGCTGATGGTTTTTATAGATTTTATGGTTTAGAAGAAAACACAACTTATGTTATCAAGTTAGATAATTCTGCTGATTTTAATAGCGGAGCATTATTAAATACTGCTTTAACTAAACAAGATGATAATGGTACAACTGATATGTTGGATTCAGATGGAGCTTTAAATGATGATGGCTATCCTCAAATTACCACAACAACAGGAACAATAACAGGAGTGGACGACCCTGCTGACCCAACAGAATATCCAACCAATGACTTTGGCTTTTGGCAACCTGCTAGTATCGGCGATTATGTTTGGTATGATGTAGATGGTTTTGGCAATCAAAATGAAAATTATCCAGCCGAAAATGTTACAGTTCTTTTGTGGAGTGTAGGAAGTGATGGTACTATTGGTGGTGGCGACGACTTTCAAGTAGGCACTTCTACTATGACAGATGCTAATGGTTATTACGAATTTGTTGATTTACCTTCAGGAATATATTATTTATATTTCGATTATAGCAGCCTAAGCGGTACTGACCCTAATGGTAATGCTCCTATTGCAACAGATTGGTCTATCACACTTGCCGACGCAACAGGAGACGACACCAATGATTCAGATGTAGATGGTTCTGGCTTTACTATTGCTACTTTCCTAGCACCAGGCGAACATGACCCTAATTGGGATTTGGGATTAGCACCAACTCCGACTCCTGCATCGCCTGTTTCGGTAGGTAATTATGTATGGGAAGACACCAATGGAAACAATACGCAAGATAATGGCGAGCCTGCTATTGTAGGTGTAAAAGTAGAACTATTAGATGCTTCTGGCTTTGTAATAGGAACAGCTTATACTGATGGCGATGGCTATTATCAATTTGATAACTTGGAAGATGGCGATACTTATGAAATCATATTTTATGAGCCAACAGGCTATGCTTTTGTGGCAGCAGACAGCGGTACAGATGATACTGACGATAGCGATGCCGACCCACTAACAGGTTCGACAGGTACATTTACAGTCAGCCCGAGCGATGCTACAACAGCTAGTGACCCTGATGCAACTACTACAC
Source organism: Chitinophagales bacterium (assembly GCA_049613665.1). Lineage (GTDB taxonomy): Bacteria > Bacteroidota > Bacteroidia > Chitinophagales > UBA2359 > JBMZCV01. The sequence goes on from JBMZCV010000011.1 coordinate 27,320, forward strand.
TTGACCCTCGTTGGGACGCAGGAATGACAGGTAGTCTTTCATTAGGTAATTTGGTTTGGAATGATGTAAATGGAAATAGTATTTATGATTTAGGAGAGTCTGGCCTTGCTGGCTTAACCGTTTATTTATTAGATGGTACAGGAAGTACTTATTTAGACACTACTATTACAGATAACAATGGTAAATATTTATTTTGGGAACTAATGCCAAACAATTATATCGTAGAGGTAGAAATGCCTGGAGGTGATTATGTTTCTTCTACTGATATAGCAAGTTCCAATACGCCAGATAATGGTACAGATAGCGATGACAATGGTGTAGATTTGGCAAGCACAACAGGCTTTGTTCGTTCCAATGCTGTTACCTTAGAATTTGGCGGTGGTTCGCTTGGAGAATTAGACCATGGCCAACCAATTAATGGCGTTACTGACCCAACCGCTAACCACAATGCAGATTATACCGTAGATTTTGGCTTTAGAATACCAACCGAATGTCAAATAAGCATTACTGTTAGCACTATTGGCGACTGCAATGATGCAGGAACAGATGCAGATGCAAGTGATGACTTTTTTGATGTAATGGTAAATGCAGCAATCGTGAATGGTGGAGCAAGCAACCAATTTTATGTAGCTACAAGTACAGCAGTTTGGGGGCCTTTTGATTATGAAACAGAAGGAACTGTTGATGGCCTTTTAGCAGATGGAAATGATATTGAATTAATCTATTATGATGCTGATGACAGCACTTGCCAAGAGACTGTAAATGTTAGTCAGACAAGCTGTTCAAACTTTGTTTGCCCTGATAAATGTATAAATATAGGAGTTACAAAACAATAGTATTTTTAATGTTTATTATTTTGTAACTATTTACGTTGTGACAATTTTTATCTCAAAAATCCACATCTAAACAGTTACATTATTTTAATGGTAGAAACAACATTCGTGTCGTTTCTACCATTTTTTTTTGTTCTAAAACACATCAAGGTCAGTTGTACGAGTCAAGCAAAACCATTTCAAAGTTCGCTCTTCGGCCAAATCTGGGGCTTCTATATGAATGAGATATACACCACTCGCTACAGGAATCCCTTCCGAATTTTTGATGTCCCAATCTACGGTATTGATAATGGATTTTCCTGCTTCAGCACCTGCGGCAGTATCTAAGCCTGTATTATCTGCTACTATACTTTTTATCAATGTGCCTTCTAAAGTAAAAATAGAAATTTTTGTTTTCGCAGGCAAATTCGTTATTTTTACACGATTATCCAACTGATTATTTTCGTGAGTAGAGTAGGAGTAGTACGGATTTGGAACTACCTTTACCAAATCTAAAGCATTTTTTGCTATCGCTTCTTGATTTGTTTGAGCCGCCAAATTGCTAAAATCAAACTCATATTCCAAGCTTGTTGTTTCCTCATTTGTTTGTGTATAAGGCTTTGCTACTCGCAGTTTGATGCTGACATCTGTTGGCACAAAACCATCTATTTCTGAAGTTAAATCAAAGCCTTGTGTTAAAAATGGCAAACTCACCCACATTGCCTCATCATATACCTCTAGTTTAGGCGTTTTATCATCGGTAAGTGCATGATTTATCAATTTTTGTTGATGAGCAGCACCTTTATCATATTTCGTACTCATTACATAAACAAAATGCTGACCACCCAAAACAACCGATTGAGGCCCTGTAAATCCATTTTGAGCAATGAAAGTAGTAGTCGGATTCCATTTCAAATCATTGCCATTCTCATTGCCTAAAAAAGAATTTTCGCCAAAAATGATATTCAATCGCTCGCCTGTTTCAACATTTATAGCATAGCCCGGAAATTTTGAACGTCCAACATCTGCTGCTTTATACACCGTTGCATTATTAAAAGTATTGAATGTTGAAACCTGATTTGCAGTAAAAAAATTGCCAGCTAGTATCTGCACTTCTTCGCCATTGCTGTCGGTATAAGCGATATAGCCAGCCGTTGTACCTGAAACAAAATAAGCTTCATTTTCTGACAAACTCGAAACACTTGTTGCATCGTCGGCTACCTTTTTTCGCAAGCTATTTTTAGTCGCTCTGCCCTCATTAATCGCTGAATCAATACCTGTTTCTACCACAATACAATCCGTCCAAAGTGTTTGGTCTGCTGTAAAAACTAAATCAATACTCGCCAATTTTTCGAGATTTAAAGTCGGCTTTAAGGCACAATCAGTACAAGCAGGAGCAAGAACTCTGTCATTTCCTGTACCTGTTTGATGGTTTGTGAGGCAATAAGGAGCAAAAGTACCACCTAAAACATCTTCGTAATATTGATTTTCATCAAAAAAGTCACCGTTTGTTCCAATGCGAATATCATTATAAGAAGATACCTCTTCATTTACATAATTGCCTGCTTTTATCCAATTAAAAATGCTTCTAGCTTCTTCATCTGGCAAAAAAGAAAGCCATTGATTTTGCACATCTTGAAACCGAATGTTAGCGTCAATATTATTATCAACTGCACCTGAAACGACTTCTTGCTGTTCGATATTGATGCTAAAACCCAAAGTGTTTTCCCAATTTGGAATAGCTTGTTCGTAGGAATTAGCGATACTTTTTTGTGAATTGGCCACTACTTCGCCACTCTCTTTTTCTTGCAAAACCCAATTTGATTCTTTAGATAAAATATTGTTGCTCCCTGCATTTTCGATTTTTAAGGTATAAGTTTTTGCAGGAATTTTGAAAGGGTCAAAAATTTTGATGTCAATAGGCCCTGCTTTTTGAGCATAAATAGGTTGGTCAATATGGCCATTTTCCAAAATAGTAGCAATACTTTCGGCTGTTAAATCTAAGAAAACGCCACCATTTCCTGTACCAACAATTTGTTTGATTTCAGGACTATCGCCAAAGTTTGCTTGAAGGCTAATACCTGCTGCTTGTGGTGTTGGAATATGCGGAATAGCAGTGTAAGTTTTTATATTGTTACGACCTTCAAGATAAGGCAGTAATTGTGCTATTGAGGAGGGATTATTTGGGTCATAAGGTTCATGAGCATTGAAACTATACGCAAGTACAGAGTAATAATATTTTTTGTTATTGATTAACTTTTTATCGCCTGTCGCAAACAAGTCTTCTTTAATTTGAAAAGAGTTGACAATTCCAGAATCATTGGCATCAACTTTTAGCTCAGGTACTAAATAACCCAAATCGGTATCTTTCGTAAAATTGATAATTCTTGTTATCTCATCTTTTTTATCTACTACTGATACCAAACGTGCTTTATTTGGGTCGTTGTATTCGGCTGGCGATATACTCACACTCGCCAATTGATAAATTTTGTAGCCTTGAAAATTGTAAGTATCATTTTCAAAACCTTGAGCCTCTAAAACAGGGTCAATTTCTGAATAGGCTTCGAAAGCATTATTTGAGCGAGATTCATCATTCCAAAGTGAAAGAACAACTTCTTGGTCAAGCTCTCTAATTATCATGCTTGGAGCATCTGGGCCATCTTTTAGCTTAAAGTTATTATCGAACAAAGCTTGTGCTTTGCGGTCTGCTTGCAAAAGAGCATCAAAAGAAGGACATGGATATTCCAAACCTTCATTTACCCAAACAACTCCTACGATGACATCATTGCTTGCACCTGGTTCTAGGCGAAATGGCCCTGCCGATTGCAAAAAACGACGGTCGAAAGGTGTGTTGTTTTCTGAACATTCCGACCATTCATCTGGGTTTGAAGGGTCGCCCGGAAATATATAATCGCATTCTTCTGTGCCTCCAAAGCCATTGCCACCGCAAGTAAAAGGTGTTCCATCTTTCCATTTACCAGATAAAAAATTATAAAAATGAGTAGCATTTTCTGGATTTCCTCTTACTGAAAAGTCACTATCATAATATACAAATGCCGACATTTCTAAATAAATAGGATTACCTTCTTCATTTTCGCCAATTTTTGGCCCTCTAAAAAAATCTACTCCTAGCATGGGTGGATTTTCGCCATATTGCCCATCAGTAGCATAGCCATTATAAACAATACCTAAACTTTCTTCTGGAATACAGCCAACAAAATCATCGTCATAAGTACCTAAGTCTGCATCTACCCATTGGCCAAAATAGGTATCATTGAGCGGTTGAACAGAGTTGTTATTGATTTTGTATTTGTAGAAAGTCATGTTGTTTACTTCATCATTGGTAGCAAATGCAAAAGCTAATGCACCTATTTCAAGACCAATGGCATCGCCACCTGTTTCGGTATGTATATTTCCTTTATCATTAAACATCCACCAAATCATTTGGTCGGCATAGACTCCTTCAACACTTGGGTCAATGACAGGATAATCGCCTTGTGTTGGGTCATAAATACCATCGCCAGCAACGTCCCAGAATGGAGCAAGTTCTTTGTTTTCTGGCAATTCAAATGCTTCAAAATAAGGGTTGTTTTTGCCAGGCCATTGCAAAATGGCTGTTGGAATATCGTTTGGCGATAGTTGACCGTTGTTTTCTTCTAAAAGACTTAAATAAGTATTTATATCTCGCCCATAAATTGTCCAAAAACGGTCAAAGTGACTGCACATTTCTTGCGAGACTTCACCATCATCATCTAATGGCCCAGGCCAAAAATCATTGCCTTGCTGTCGATAGGTTTGGGCAGCTACTTTTAAGTTTCCAAACTCATCAATACCACCAATCCATAAAGCACCAGCAAAAATAGCATGAACAGAAGGTTGGTCAGAACCTATCGGGATTTTGGGTACTTCATATTTTGCATCGTCCAAATCCCACCAAAGGTCGCCGCCTGTCATCAAGGTGGTTCTTACATTATTGATGTTGAGTTCCACTTTTGCAGTAGAAGCGTTACAATCGGCGGTTGTTTTTCCGCTTTGTATAGGCAGATTATTAGGCGGAGTACTGCCTATGTTTTCTTTTGCCGTCACTATTTGACATAGCAAGGCCGCTAATACAAAAAGTATTAGTTGATTTTTTAATACATTCATTTTTAAAAGGTTTTTAGGTAAACAATAAAATCGAAGTGCAATGCACTTTAGTAATTAATTAAATTTTATATAATATTTTTATATGTTTTAGGTTTAAAAATAACTGTTTTTCACAAAAAGTGGGTATTGTTTTTGTGAAATAAAATAGCTAAGTCAAGCACGATTTATTATACACTCTACTTCGAGTTTCACATCTTTAAAATCAGTATGCTAGTTCTTACTATTTGTAGAATAAATATGTCTGACTATTTATGTATATTGAAAAAAAGGTAACTGTTTAGGTGTGAGCTTTTGAGCTTAATAGCACCGCTCTTGAGCGAAAAAAAACTGCTGCGTAAATGAAAATAGACATTTTTTACCCAGAATTGTCACAACGTAAATAATTACAAAAAAGAAAGGAAAGTGAGATATTGGTTAATTTTAGGTAGAAGTTGTTTAAAGTTGCATTTTAATTTTAATATGGCAGCTTATTTTTTTCATAAATATATGAAACATTGTCATTATGTTCATACTAAACCAAGTGACTGCTAACTTTTCATATCGCACTAACATGGCTTTAAATCCGTCCATCCATGCAAAAGGATGTTCTGCTAATTTTCTTTTAGCATATAGGGTTTCATCGAAATAATAGTTTTTAACTTCAGCAAGTTTAGTATTTCTTTTATTGATGGCAATATTAGCTTCAATATATTTACCATCTAAAAGCTGTCTAAATTCAAAAGAATCAAAACCAGCATCAGCATTTAGAAAAAGACCATTTAAATCAATATTCATATTTTGAGCCATTTGTTCAATTTGCCCAAAATGTTCTTTAATATTAAACAAATCGTGATGTTCGCCGCTGATTGGCTGGCTACAAAACAATATAACTCCTTGATTATCAATGATATAGAGTATATTGGTTGTATTAGCCGCTTTGCGTCCATTATAACCAACACATTGGCCACCACGATAAGCTCTGGTATGGCTACCATCTAAAGCAACACAAGATAAATCTAAATATTCTTGATAAACTGTTGTTGCATTTAGCCAAACCCTATACCATGAAGTATCTTTACACCATTTATTGTAATAATAATAAATGGCTTCCCAAGTGGTATCTGGACGGCTAATATATTGTTTAATAGGTAATTCTCGCCATTGGCAACCTGTCTTTAAACGGTGAAAAATTGCTCGAACTACCTCAACTAAATCTAATTCTGATGGTTTGCCTCGGCTACCTTTTGATAAAAAAGGAATAACGGTTTGTAATAGAAATTTTCGGTCAAATTTTATCATAGCTTAAAGTTGAAGTCAACAAAGCTAAATAACAAAATTCAACCACATATGGTTTTAAAATATATAAACCAAAAAACGCAATTTTAAACAACTTCGTAGAAAAAAAGCATTAAATACACTCAAAAAATATATTTAATGCTTTTTTTGAAGATTATTTTAGTTAAGTGCTTGGCATTTAAAACTAAAAAATATCTTATTTTTAGGTTATTTGACAATTTGGGAGCTAAGTAATAACATAAGAAAGAAATTGTATCTTTTATGTAGTCTGTTTTGGCACATTGTTCATTTTTTTTACTTGATAAAAAAACGAACCAAAAAAAAACCAAGACTGTTTAAAAATCTTAACGCATTTTGTCACAAGAAAAGTTACACATAAAAAACTCGCTTAAATTTGTTGTTAAATGATGTTTTGATTTGTTACTTCTTTGAAAAAAACAAAGGCACTTTTATAAAACGCTCAGACACTTTTCTGTGCTTAACGCTTTTTTTGCACCAAAAGACTAATTTTTAAAAGGTCAATCTTTTTGATTTTCTGACGATAAAAAAGAAATTGTATCTATTTTTTGTTATAAAATTGAACACCCAAATTGTCAGAGAACTATTTTTTATAGGTTAATTCTAACACCGATGGTGTGTGTGCCACCAAATGGATTAGAAGCACGGAAAGAATAATCAACGCCAACTGCTGGGCCATCTTCTTTGAAAGGCACTTGTATGCTTGCACCTGCACATAAGCCAGTGTAAGCAGAAGAACGCTCGGCAAGAGAGAAGTCACCTGTGATACCTTCTTCATAACGATAGCCACCTCTTACCATAAACATATCTCTGAAAGAGTATTCTAAGCCACCACCAATTTGGTCTTTTGAAAATGAGTTAGAGGTAAAATTAGCCATGATAGTTAAACGGTGCATATCAGAAGCATCAAAGAAAAGGTCGTAAGAACCACCAATATTTAAGGCAGAAGGTAACTCAAATTTTTCGGTACGTTGGTTTACTGTCAATAAGTAAGGGTCGCCGCTAGGGTCGCTTACTTTGATAGCCAAACCATCGCCAGAAAAACGCATTGGAGTACCAATATTTCTCAAAGAAATGCCAAAACGAATGTTGTCTTTTGGCCCTGTTACATACTGAATACCCATATCGAAAGCAAAGCCACTAGCTGTTGCATCGGCAATAGATTCGCTAATAAGGCGGCCTAAGAAACCAACATGAATACTATTTGAGAATGATTTGGCATAAGAAACGCCAATGTTCATAAGCTGAGGGCGGTAAGTTGCACCTAAATCGCCTTCAGGGTCAGATTCTGTGGTTACTAATAGTTCGCCAAAGCTCATATTGGTAACAGTAAGTCCCAATGCACTACTTTCGCCTATTTTTTGAGCTAGTCCGAAAGCATTGAGTGATATGCCACTTCCTTTTAGCCACATCGTGTTGGCAAATAAGACTTCTGTTTTATTTACAAAAACTAAGCCAGCAGGATTTACTCGCATAGCTTCGAGGCCTTGTGTGAAAGAAGAGTTCATACCATGCAATCCAGAGCTTCTTGCCCATGGATTTACTAAAAGTTCGGTTGCTCCAGCTTGCCCTGCACGGTCTTTGTTTCCTGCAAACATATCTGTGCTACATACAACAGCAAGCAACAACAATATAATAGGTGTAATTAATTTTTTCATTAGTATTTATTTTTGGTAACTATTTATATGGTGACAATTTTGGCTAAAAAAAATTTTTATTTTAAAAGCCTATTGTTGAATAGCTACTTATTTTTTATATAAAGCAACTTAAACACTCACTACAATTTTGTAAGTGGTGTTTAAGTTGAAATGTATATAGATGCCAAGTACTATTTAATAAACGGTCGATTCGTTGCTAACGCATTGAAAAAAATCAAGATGTTAGCCTCAACGAGATGTCGTGTTATTTTTGTCTAGGCACTTAATAATGCCAAATAGTATTGACATACTATTTATGTAACTATTTATGTTGTGACAATTTTGACTAAAAAATGCTCCGACTTAAATAGTTACCTATTTATATTAAAAATGTATTTTAGAATACATCAAGGTCAGTAGGACGAGTCAAGCAGAACCATTTTAAGGTAATTTCTTCGCCTAATTCTGGTGCTTCAATGTGAATAAGATAAACACCACTTGCTATTGGAATGCTTTGTGCATTTTTAACGTCCCATTCTACTGTATTGATGCTAGACTTTCCTGCTTCATTACCTGCTGCGGTATCTAATCCTGTATTATCTGTGGCAATTGTTTTAATCAATGTACCTTCTAAAGTAAAGATAGAGATATTTGTTTTTGCAGGCAAGTTCGTAATTTTTACACGATTGTCTAACTGATTGTTTTCGTAAGTAGAGTATGCGTAATATGGATTTGGTACTATTTTGACTAAATCTAAAGCATTTTTAGCTATATCTGTTTGACCTGTTTGAGCCGCCAAATTAGTGAAGTCAAATTCATATTCCAATTCTGTTGTTAATGAATCTACTTGTTGGTAAGGACGAGCCACACGCAATTTGATGTTTACGTCAGTAGGAATTAAGCCATCTTCCAAAGATTTTAAGCTAAAACCTGGAGTTAAGAATGGAATAGTTACCCACATAGCATCATCATATACTTCTAATTTAGGTGCTACATCTACTGTGCTTTCTGTTGAAATAGCATAGTCAATCAATTTTTCTTGGTGTGCTGCACCGCCATCATATTTTGTACCCATTACATATACGAAGTGCTGACCACCTAAAGCTACTGCTTGTGGGCCTGTAAATCCGTTTTGTGAAACGATAGTAGATGTAGGATTAAAGATTAAGTCTTTACCATTTTCGTTACCTAAAAATGAGTTTTCACCAAAAATGACATTCAAACGCTCACCTGTTTCTACATTGATAGCATAACCAGGAAATTGTGAACGGCCAACATCTGAGGCATTATATACCATAGCACTATTGAAGGCATTGAAACCAGTAGAAGCATCAGAGCGGAAAAATGTATTTCCTGCTACTTGCTGCTCTGCACCACTAGCATTTGTATAAGTAACATAAGAAGCTGTAGAACCTGCCACAAAATAAGTTTGATTAGCACTAAGGCTCGAAACTGTCGTTGAACCTGCTGCTACTTGCTCACGCAATCCGTTTTTGTTCGCTTTACCTTCGTTGATAGAGGCATCACTACCTGTTTCTACTACGATACAGTCTGTCCAAAGCGTTTGGTCATTTGTGAAAACTAAGTTCACACTTGATAGATCTTCTAGGTTTAGTGTAGGCTGAGAAGAACAGTCTGTACAAGCAGGTGCTATAATACGATCCGTTCCTGAACCTGGCTTGTGATTGGTCAAGCAATAAGGTGCAAAACGTCCAGCACCAATAGTTTCGTATAACTGTGCTGGGTCGAAGAAGTCGCCTGCCGAGCCTGTACGGTTATCGTTGTAGTCAGAGTTGTCGCTATTAGTAAAGTTACCTGCTTTTATCCAATTAAAAACACTATTACCTTCTGCATCTGCAAAAAGCGATAACCATTGATTTTGAACATCTTTAAAGCGAGCTTCTGCTGCAATGTTGTTATCTACCATACCAGAAGTAACTTCTTGCTGCTTAATATTGATGGTAAAACCTAAAGAATTTTGCCAACTTGGAATTGCTTGTTCGTTTTCACGGTATATGCTTGTATCAGAAACCGCTACAATATCACCTGTATTTTTATCATATAAAGTCCATTCTGAGTCTTTAGATAAAACTGTTGTGCTATCAGAAGCATTTTTGATTTTTAGGGTATAAGTAGTCGCTGGAATTTGTAACGGGTCAAATATTTTGACATTTATTGGCCCTGCTGCATTTGCATATACAGGTTGTGCTATACTACCGTCTGCTAAAATAGTTGCAATACTAGCATCTGTTAGGTCTAAGAAGTTGCCACCATTACCTGTACCAGATATTTGTTTGACTTCTGGGCCTTCGCCGAAAGCAGTATTCACAACAACTCCATCATTTTGTGGTGTTACAAGGTGAGGAATACCTGTGTAAATTTTAATATTGTTACGTCCTTCAATGTAAGGCTCTAGTTGTGCTGTTGCAGATGGACTACTAGGGTCATAAGGCTCATGAGCATTATACCCGTAAGTAAGAACAGAGAAATAATACTTTTGATTATTAATTAATTTCTTGTCGCCTGTCGCAAATAAGTTTTCTTGAATACGGAATGTGTGTCTGATACCTGAATCTTCAGCATCAACCATTAGTTCTGGTACTAAGCTACCTACTTCGCTATTGGCAGTATAATTGATAATTTCTTGAACGCCATCTTTTACATCTACGATTGCAATTAAACGAGCTTTGTCTGGGTCGCCATATTCTGCTGGAGAAACACCTACATTAGCCAATTGATATAGTTTATAACCTTGGAATGTATAAGTGTCATTTTCGAAACCTTGAGCTTCCAATACAGGATCTACTTCAACATAAGCTTCAGAAGCATTATTTGAGCGAGTTTCATCGTTCCAAATAGCAAGAATTAACTCTTTGTCCAATTCTCTAACAATCATGTTAGGAGCATCAGGCCCATCTTTTAGCTTAAAGTTGTTGTCGAACAAAGCTTGTGCTTTTCTATCCGCTTGCAAAATAGCATCGAAAGAAGGACAAGGATATTGAAAGCCTTCATTTACCCAAACTACACCAACAATTACATCATTACTTGCTCCTGGGTCTAATCTAAATGGCCCAGCAGATTGTAAGAAACGACGGTCGAAAGGCGTATTATTTTCCGAACATTCAGACCATTCATCTGGGTTAGAAGGGTCGCCAGGAAAGATATAATCGCAACCTTCATCTCCACCATAACCATTGCCACCGCAAGTAAAAGGAGTACCATCTTTCCAAACACCTGCTAAATAGCCATAAAAGTGAGAAGCATTTTCTGGATTTCCTCTTACAGAAAAGTCATTGTCATAATATACAAATGCTGACATATCTAAGTAATTAGGATTGCCATCTTCGTCTTCGCCAACTTTTGGCCCTCTAAAAAAGTCAACACCCAACATTGGTGGATTTTCACCATATTGGCCATCAACAGCCGTACCATTATATACAATACCTAAACCTTCTTCTGGTACACAACCTACAAAGTCATCGTCATAAGTACCCAAATCTGGATCTACCCATTGTCCGAAAAATACACTATCGACAGGCTGAACAGATTTGTTGTTTACTCTATATTTATAGAAAGTCATGTTGTTTACTTCATCATTGGTAGCAAATGCAAAAGCTAAAGCTCCTACTTCAATACCAATAGCCTCACCACCTGTTTCTGTATGAACATTACCTTTATCATTGAACATCCACCAAATCATTTGGTCGGCATATACGCCTTCAATTTCTGGGTCAATAACAGGATAGTCACCCACAGTAGGGTCGTAGCGACCATCACCATCTGCATCCCAGAAAGGAGCTAATATTTTGTTTTCAGGTAAAGAAAAAGCTTCGTGATAAATATTGTCTTTACCTGGCCATTGTAAGATTGCGTCTGGAATAGCACCTGGAGAAAGTTCACCATTTGCTTCTTCTAAGGCAGACAAGTAATCGTCGATGTCACGTCTGTAAACGACCCAAAAACGGTCAAAATCAGAACATACTTCTTGAGCTATTTCGCCATCTTCGTCTAATGGGCCAGCCCAAAAGTCATTACCAGATTGTCGATACGTTTGAGCAGCTACCTTTAGGTTTTGAAATTGGTCGATACCACCAATCCACAAAGAACCAGCAAAGATAGAGTGAACAGAAGGTGCATCAGAACCAATAGGAATTTTTGGGACTTCATATTTACCATCGCTCAAATCCCACCAAAGGTCGCCACCTGTCATCAATGTTGTTCTAACATTGTTAATATTTAATTCTATTTGTGCAGTAGGGGAGTTACAATCGGCATTTGTTTTGCCGCTTTGTGCCCCATTATTATTAGGAGAATCAATGCCAATGTTTACTTTGGCAAAAGCCAAATTGCATAGCAAAGCCGCTAATACAAGCAGTGTTATTTTTTTTAGTTTCATTGATTTCATTTTTATATTTAAAATTGGTTTTTAAGGGAATATAGTATTTTTCATAAGCAGTCGAACAAAAAAAATGTGAAGCTAACTTCTTGATTTTCAGTACGTTAGCAACTCAAACAGGTTATGTTAATTAGTGCTTGGCACTTATCTTTTTTTATTCAAAAGAGCTTAACAAAAAAAGCTACTAAATACATAGATAGCCAACTATTATATCGTTTTGCAAAAACAAATAATGACTTGTTTTTACAAAACGATAAGTTTTATTTTTTAAAAGTTGAATTGAACCCCTACACGCATACGACGTGGAATGCTATAATTGTTTGGGTCATTTACTTTAGCTGAATATTGGTCTAAGAAAGCTGGAACGCTAATTTGCCCAGCTACAGTTTCCTGACCAGGGCCAGAAGTTACATAGCCATCATCTTCTGGACTTCCTGTGAATGAATGTACATTAACAACATTTTGTCCATTTAATAGATTTTGTGCTAAGAAATATACATTGATATAACGGTCAGATTTCCCTTCTTTTTTACCAAAGTTTAATTTAATATCTTTTTCAACACGCATATCTACTTTGAAACTCCAAGGCAAACGAGAACCATTTACAGTACCATCTAGTGAGCCTCTTGCTCTTACACCAAACTGACCTTCAGGGGTTGCATTTTGTTGTTTTGAGTAAGGTGTTCCTGAACGAGCACGAACAATAAAGTTTACACCAAAGTTTTCTAATAATTTTTCTCCCATGCCACCTTTGCCTGGACCTTCATATTTGCTGCCTTCATCAAAACGATAATCAATGTTTAAGTTTAACATGTGACGTGCATCATAGCTTGCAGGAAAAATAGTACGCAAGTTTGGCACACCAAAGTCAATAAGGTTAGCTTGTGAGCGGTCTCCAGAACCAGATACATCAGCAAATTGCAACGTATAGTTAGCTGTTAATCTAATGTTTTGTGTTCTTCTCAAGTCATAAGAAAACTCAAAACCTTTTACAGTACCAAAGTCAATATTGCCATAAGTAGAATAAGTAGCTGGATAAGCATAGTTGATGTTTGTGATTTGAACCATGTCTTTCAATTCACGATAAAAACCAGAAATCGTTAAAGCAGAAGTTTGCGATAATTTTTGTTTGAAACCAATTTGATAATCAATAGTACGTTCAGATTTTAGATTAGGATTGTAAAATACCCCATCTACTGCTTGATTTTGGAAGTAGTAAAAATCAAAAGGTGTTGCGATTAATCGGTCTTGCGGACGCTGAGTTAAGATGTCGTAGTGTGCAAAGAAAATCGCTTCGTCAGATATTTCAAAAGAAAATGCAATACGAGGATTTAATGATATTTGCGGTTTGTAATCTTCGAAAGCTAAATCTGGATTGTACTCGCTGTCTTTTTTGATGTCATCAACAGGATTGTCAGAAAGTGGATTAGCCAAATATGGGTGAATACTACCATTTGCCAACAATACATCTGCATCAGCAATAGCTCCACCATTAGCATCATACCATTGGTTATCGTCTCTATATCCTGTAATACGGCTAGGATTTACTTCGTCATCTACATAAACTACGAAGTCATCGCCGATAGTGCTAGGGTGTTCACCAAGATTACTAACATCGCCAGCTTTCAAAGTAGCATAAAGTGGCGAAAATATGTCAGTAGGTACTTTTTGGTTGGCATCGAATCTATCTACACGAAGACCAATATTGAAGATAAGGTCTTTAAATGCAAATTTATCTTGAATAAAACCAGCCATATAAATAGGACGTGAAGCGTCGATAGGACGAGTTTTCATGCCATCATCATTAGTTGCTGTCCAATAATCTTTGAAACCTGGAGAAGTAGTCAATTTTTCACCCGTATAATCATAACCATAATAAGAAACATACTCTTCACCATTGTTAAACAATTCATCTGGCGAGAACATATCTAAGCTTAAATCAGCAGGATTAATAGCATTTACATCTATGAAATCCAACAAGCCTACTCCAAGTTTGTCACGCAAGCTTTTGTCAAAATAATCTTGGTCACCTACTCTAATAAGATTGTAAGTAATAGTGTCATTAGTACTAAAAACAGTATTAGTACCATCATAATCTTCAAAAGCAATTTGTTCGCCATCAACAACTAAAACTGCATTATCGGCATCTAGTCCAATTTTACCGTTCAAGAAACTTGCTGTACGAGCATTCATAACATTCCAAAGACCTTCTGGAAACATTGTCCAATCTCTATCAATACGTTGCTCATATTCAAAACCAAATTCGATAGCATGTTTGTTACGGTCTGTACCACCTGCACGTTTTAAGTCAAAAGAACCATTGAAAGTAATACGATATTGGTCATTTTCAGATTTGTTATATGTTCCGTGAGCTTTACCTGGAGTATATGACAAACTATAAGCAGAACTTAAAGAAGTTGGAAGTGTTCCATTTAGCAAACCACCATTATTTGAAATTTGCGAAAGGTTGCTATAATACAAATCTTGGTTGTCGCCTGCTAGGTCAAAATACTGTAAATTGTGATTAGATTTGTCTGAATTAATATCACTACCCGTAAAAGTTACATTAGTATCTTGAAAACCTTGAAATGCCCAACCTGTTACTTTAGCACCATCTTCTTCTCTCGTCAATGTTGTTTGAGCATACACTTTTTCTCTGTCAGTCTCAAATTTTCCTACATAACCATAATCGAAGAAGTTGTCTTGGAAAATAGGGTCTTGCTGTCCAGATTTAGATTTCGTGTAGTCAAATTGAACAGAATAGTACGCATTTTGCAAAACAGAAGGCTTTGCATTTTCATCAGCATTATTTTCGCTATTGCTGTTTGCAAAACGTTGTGTAAAACGACCATACATACGATATACCTGAGTAGTAACATCTGGCATGTGATGAGCATTAAACATCTCGAAACGACGCATATAATCTTTATAATTTGCAGTACGACGCAAAGTACCACCTGTACGGTAGTTATAAGTACCACCAAAAGTAAAGTTAAGATTTTGGATAGGCTGAAAGTCTAATTTACCAGCGAAGCTATATTCATCTTTCTTAACATTTGGTTTCAAATCATTGTGAGTCATTTGATTTTTTGTCACAAAGTCAGCTTGCTTCAAAAAACCAGAAGAAGCATTTGAACGAATAAGTGGCGTTTCACGAATAACTGCCAAAGCAGAATCACTAGCCGTCCAAATACCTACGCTAGAAGGGTCGTCATCATTTTCGTGCAAATACTCACCAGAAATAAAGAAACCTAATAATGCTCTTTCGTTAGCTTCTCCTCTGTTTACTTTGAACAATGGCCCACTCAAACTAAAGTTAGCCAAATTGTAGCCATAAGGCTCTAAAAACTGAGAAGTAATCAATTCTAGTCCACCAGCAAATTGATTAGATGGCCCTCTTGTCGTGATATTGATGATACCACCTGTGGCATCACCATAACGTGCAGGCACACCACCTGTTACTACTGTCAACTGTTCAATGGCAGAAGCAGGAAGTGCCGAAGTACCTCGTACCTTGATACCATCAATATAATAATCAGTGGCTTCGTCTCTCGAACCTTTTACGTTCAAGTTGCCACCTTCATCTGCTTGAAATACACCTGCCGCTTGCGAAGCGATAGAACCTACCTCACGAGTAGGTAAGTTGGCGATGTCTTCTTTAGTTACTGTCGAACCTGTCGAAGTTTCATCTGCCTGAAGCAAAGGAATTGCATATTCAATTACCTCAAACGCTTCTAACAACTCTGACATTTCTACGAGCTGTGCATCAAGAAACGTAATTTTGTCAGAACGAACTAAAACGTCTGTAATACGCTTCTCTTGAAAACCAATATACGAAAAAATGATTTCGTAGCTACCTGCGGGTACAGGCTTAATCGAATAAAAACCGTCAAAATCGGTTTGTGCTCCTGCCAGTGTACCATTTATCGTAATGGCTACATTGGCAAACGGCACTGCCTCTCCCGTTTGGGAGTCGGTCACCTTACCCTGAATCTCTCCCATTTGAGCGAAAGCTGCTGTGCTGCTCAACAGGAAAGTAAAGATGAGTAAAATAAATCTTGCCATAAGTGTAAGTTTATAACTATAATAAAAAATTTATTGAAATAAGTTGTTTAATTTGTTCTAATAAAAAAGGTAGAAACCTAACTTTAAGGAAGCAAAAAAAAACTTTTTAAGTGTAGGTAAAAATAGCAAGTTTATTAAACTTTTTTGCGTATGAATTAGCTTTGTGACGTATTAGTGACAACTATTTTGAAGTAGATGTTATAAAAAACATTTTTTATACCCACATTTATTAGGTATCACTATTTTATTTTGAAAATAAACTGCTTTGAGTTTCGAAAACTTTCGCTTTTTCAACCAAAAAACACTATTCCACCTATCACAAAAGTGCAAAAGTAGAAAGGAATAAAAAAATACCTTTTTTAAGATTTATCATGCAAAAGAAATGCTAAAAAATAATTAACTGATTGATTATCAAGCAGTTATGTTGTGTTTTTTTGTAGAAATATCTGTTCAAAAAACTTGAAAGAAAGATTGAAAAAAGAAAATTATAGACAAAAATATGACAATGATATGTATGTAATAGGCGAATTTTTCTTTTTCAGCTCAAAAAAAACTTTGCTACTAAAAAAAGTTATTAAATGTTAAAAAATACATTTTGCCAATGAACAGAAGCTTGCTTACAATTTTTTTTGAAAATTAAAATATGTTGAAAAGTAATTTAGGCAAGTATTTACGCAAGCTATTTTTCTACATAAATGTGTAATTTCATTTGTTTTAGTATCTGTAATGACACCTTTAATACTGCCTTTTTCTTGCTGTTGAGCAAAAGCTATGTTTTGATTGAGGAAAATGAAGAAGAGGAGGAAAAATAAAAATTTGTTCATATTTTTAGGTTCTGTTTTTTTACAAAAATGACCAAATGAACTTCAAAAAACAAGTAGTTTTTTTTAAGTTTATCATTTAAAAAGTGGTAATAAATTATTTGTAATAGTTTGATAACCAAACTTTTAGAAATAAAAAAAGCAAGCTTTATCAGTTAAAAATATTTTTAACTGACATGATTTCTTGCACAAAAAAAGGCTAAAACTTAATGAATTACATTAAGTTTTAGCCTTTTTAAAATTTTACGATTTTATTATTGCTAGTGATAACACACAGCAATGTCGAAAATTATCATTTTTTGATAAAACAACTAAGTAGTCAGACAAAAATAAATATACATATACATTTTGTTGGAGCTAACACGCTGAACATCAATGCGTTAGCAACGAATCGACCGTTTATTCAGCAGTTTCCGCTTTGACGTTTTAATGACAATTAACAATTTGCAATAAAATATTGCATTTTAATATTGTTTTGTATTTAATATATAAAAATATCGTCAGAAAATCAAAAAGATTGACCTTTTAAAAATTAGTCTTCTGGTGTAAAAAAATGAACAACAGCCGAAAAGCGGACTGCCTGAAAGATATAAGGACAAGACTATATAATCCTTTTTAAAACATACAAAATAACTATTAAATAAGTTTTGTCATAGTAGTTTCAAAGCGGAAATAGCTGCCGTTTATTAAATAGTGCTTGGCACTTATTTTACCAAAACACTTTTTTCTAGCGGCACATTTTCCACAATCTCTAAACCATAGCCCAACAAGCCAATGCGTTTTTTTGGATTATTAGTGAGCAAAGAAATTTTTGAAACGCCTAAATCTCTCAAAATCTGAGCTCCAATGCCATAATCACGCTGAAACTTGCGTGCCGCAATACTCAAATTTGTTTCTGCATTCGTTTTTCCTTTATTTTGCTGTTTTTGATAAGTTTTCAACTTATCAATCAAGCTTTCTGTTTTGCTTTCTTGGTTCATATACAATACAATGCCTTTTCCAGCTTTGGCCACTTGTGCCAATGCCAACTGAAATTCATCATCATTTTCTTCCTGCAACAAATGAAGCAAATCTAGCGTAAGGCTAGACGAATGCACTCGCAACATGATAGATTCATCTTGTTGCCAAGTACCTTTCACGAATGCAAGATGTACTTTTTTGCTTTGAATTTCGGAAAAAGCAATCAAATCAAAATCGCCATATTTGGTAGCCATACGCACACTGATGTCTCGTTTTATGAGTCGCTCCTTGTGCAAACGATAGGCGATAAGGTCTTTGATACAAATGATTTTCAAATCGAAGCGTTTCGCAATTTGCATCAACTGTGGAAGCCGTGCCATAGTGCCGTCTTCGTTCAAAATTTCTACCAAAACACCTGCTGGCTCAAAACCTGCCAAGCGAGCCAAATCTATCGTTGCTTCGGTGTGGCCTGCACGTCGCAAAACGCCTTCTTTTTTGGCACGAAGCGGAAAAATATGGCCTGGTTTGCCAAGCTGTTCTGGCTTCGTTTTTGGGTCTATGAGTGCTTGTATAGTTTTGGCACGGTCGCTGGCCGAAATACCTGTGGTGCAGCCATTTCCTATCAAGTCAATAGAGACCGTAAAAGGTGTTTCGTAAGTAGCCGTATTTGCTCCAACCATGAGTTGAAGATTTAGCTCGTCGCAGCGACTTTCGATGATAGGTGCACAGATAAGTCCACGCCCATGAGTGGCCATAAAATTGATGATTTCAGGCGTAACATTTCGGGCGGCTGTCAAGAAGTCGCCTTCGTTTTCTCTGTCTTCGTCATCAACAACAATGATTACTTTGCCCGCTTTGATGTCGTCAATAGCTTCGTCAATGGTGTTGAGTTGGTACTTAATTCCGTTTTGTTGGTTGCCAGACATTAGATTGTATTCCTTTTAGGTAATTGAACATGCCTATGAGTAAGGCAATATTCATGAGATAAAAATAAGTGATAAATCGTAATAATTTGATATGTAAGCCGATTTTTTGAGCCAAAAACTCAAAAAATGGTATGGTAAACAAACCTATTTGCAATAATAACGCTATCTGAAAAAAAAGGTTTTGTGGAGCAAGCAATAGCGATGAAACAAAAGCAAAAATAATGAAAACAGGACTGAGCCATCGCAATACTTTGTGCGACCAAAAACTGAAAGCAATGCCTTTTTTGTTGGGCAAAAGCAAGTCTGAAAAAGTATGTAAGTTTTGAAAATTGCCTGCTGAGATTCTTTTTTTTCTTTTAAATTCTTGAAAAATATCTTCCGAAACATCTTCGTAGCAGATGGCTCTTAATTCTTTGATGGCTATTTTTTGTTGTTTCAAAACCGACATAGTTAAGAAAAAGTCGTCAACTATAAAGTTTTGAGGCACAGGCAAAAACAAATTGGTACGCATAGCATAGCAAGCACCAAAAGCACCCATCATGCTGCCCCAAAGTATGCCTTCTCTATGTTTTATGACATTTTCTCTTTGAATATACCATTTTTCTTGAAACGAAATGCCTGTATCTTTGATATTAATGTTTAGAACATTTGCACCAACAAGACCAACTTTTTCGTTTTTGAAATGTTTTATTAATTCAAAAAGCATTTTTTCTGTAAAAAAAACATTAGCATCTGTCATCACAAAAATAGCGTTTTTGTGTTTTGCTATTTCATTTTCCGAACTTGCTATGAGTTGATTAACGATGCGAATTTTACCATTTCGACCACCAAAAACTTGCAAAGAAATATTATTATATTTTTTTTGGTAAGATTCAATAATAGCGTGTGTTTTGTCGTTTGAATGGTCAGAACCAATAAGCACTTGAAAGCGATGAGTAGGGTAGGAGGTGTCAAAAATGCTTTGCAACTTTTTATCTATGACTTTTTCTTCATTATATACTGCCATAACAATGAATAGATAAGGCAAAGTTTCTGTTTCTAAAAACACAGTAGTAGGGTTGCTTTTGCCAGCAGCCAAATATCGCAACAACATAGGATATATGAGGTAGGAATAGACAACAGCGAAAACAGAAAGACAGAATAATATTTGTAGTATGATACTCAACAAATCGAAAATGCTATTTTTTTGGCAAAGGTACTGAATTTTATGAACTTGTTTGTCTATTATTTTTTTGTTGTGGAAAAGATTTTGTTTTTTGTAGAAAAAAAAGGATATTTAGGCTAAGAATATTTCCTTGTAAAATGTTACGTCAAATGTCTAAAGCATTAGTATATAAACAAAAGATACAAAGTTATGATTGGGAAGCTCTCAAAAAGCTTTGGATTCAGATAAAAAAGAAAAAAACGGAAGATTGGGAAGTTGGCAAAGCTTTTGAATATTTGATTTTGCGAGCCTTTGAACTCAATGGTGCAGATGTGAAATATCCTTATACGGTTTCTATGTTTGGCAAACGCATTGAGCAGATTGATGGCGTTGTTTATTTCAAACATATTTCCTGTATTGTGGAGGCAAAAGATTATACTGCAAACTTGAATATTGAGCCTGTGGCGAAACTTAGAAATCAACTCATGCGACGGCCAGCAACAACTATCGGCAGTATGTTTAGCAGTAGCGGTTTTACGCAAATTGCTGTTACTTTGGCTATGTTTACTGCTCCGCAAACTATTTTGTTGTGGGAAAAGGAAGAGATGGAATATGTTTTGGAACAACAAAATATTTGTGAGGCATTGGTTTTAAAATATCGGCACTGTGTAGAAACAGGTGTGCCGAATTTTGATATTACAAATTTAAATTTGAAGCTATGAGAAAACAAAATCAAAAAAATGCTGTATTGCTTGTAGAAGGACAACAAGAATTTCTTTTTTTCGAAAAAATATTACCAAAAGAAGTTTTGCGAAAAATATTGATTGTTGTTGCAAACGGAAATTCTTATATGCTTTCAAAAGCCATGTCTATTGTATCATATTGGGGTGTAAAAGTGATTATAGTAGCTGATGCTGAGACGACAGACGATTTGCGAGTGATAGAAAAACGAGATTTTATAGAGAGTATGTTGCGGCGTGTCACAACAAACGATATGTTTAAAGTCGTGTTGATAAAACCTACTTTGGAAGCTTTGTTTTTTCGCAAAACGAATATTATAGAAAAAATGCTGGGACGCAAATTGACAGAAGTAGAGCAAGAGCGAGCAAAATATAATCCTAAAGAAAACTTAAATAATTTGTTTGACATAACAGATGCAAAGGCATTTTTTCGAAATATAGATTGTGAAATAATGGAAGAAATCAGAAATCTGGAGGAGATACAAGAGATTATGACTTTTATTGAAGCCGAAAAAGTGGTTGAAGTGTAAATGATTGTTTCAATTTTATTTTAGAAAAAAACGAAATTGAAAATTAAATCTCCTTTAGTCAAACAAGAAAAATAAACTATTCATTTGTGGAAGCTAATACCTTGATTATTAATGCGTTAGCAGCCCAAACAGGTTATATTAATTAGAGCTTGGCACTTAAAAGTAGTCGGACAGATTTATTCTACAAATTGTGAAAACTAACACGCAAATTGCCAATGTGTTAGCAACTGAACGACATTTATTAAATAGTGCTTGGCACTTAGATTTTAGTGCAAGCCTAAAAAAAAATATTTTTGCAGTAACGCAAATCATTTAAACAAGTATTGATGAGCAAAGCATATCGACTGAGTGATAAAGAAAGTCGCCGCAATGAACGAATTGTTCAGGCGTTTATCAATAGCGATGACCAAATCATTTATGAGTGTTATGAAAACATTTATCCAATGATTTATCGCTTCATTACCTCTAATTCGGGTGATGAAAACGATGCTAGAATAATGACAATTGAATGCTTGGAAGCATTTTTTGAATGTTGTCAGAAGCCAAATTTTAACTTAACGTGTAAATTTTCGTCATTTATATATAGTATTTGCCGAAATGGTTGGCTCAAAAAGCTAAAGCAACGAAAACGATTTCCGAGTAATCCGCTTTTGCAAGAATACCGAGATGACCAAAGTGAGCAAGCAAGCTATGTCAGTCCGCTAACTGCCGATGACTACGAAGAAACACTATTTTTGAGCGATTTGAAACGAATTATCTTGGAATTTGCAGAGAGTATTTCTGGAAAATGTTATCAAATTGTTAAGCTAAAATTTATTGAAGACAAAAGTCACGAAGAAATTACCAAAATATTGGGCATTTCTATTCAAGCATCACGCAAACGACTCTATGATTGCAACCAAAAACTAGCTGTTAAGATAGCAAACAGCAGATATTATGAAGAATTAAAAGAAGAATATCCTTTATTTGAACAATTTGTTTCTAAATATAGAAAGAAAAAGAAATAAAATTGTTATAAAAACCCACAATCTATTATCTAAAAAATTTATTAACAAAATGAAGCCAAAAGGACTTGACCAAAAAACGGAAATGCAATTTTTAGAACAACTTGTTCATGATACATTAGCAGACAAAAAACTTCGCAAATTTAGCAAAATAGTGAGAGCTGTCGATGAAGCATTTCACACTACATTAGAAGATTTGTTTAAGGTAGTACCTTATTATGAATCATTGATTTTAGCGGAAGCACGTTCTGGCTCTTTGTTGGTAGCTAGTCCTGAAAATGGTGCAGATTGTGGCAATAGTATCGCTTTTGAACTCAATCAACCTTCGGCAAGTCCGCTAAAACTAACGATAGAAAATAGCAACGAAGATATTTTGATAAAAACGCAAATTGAGGCGAATTGTCAAACTTTCAAAGTAGATTTAGACCAAAGCCAGCAGTTTCCGACAGGACGCTACTATTGGAAGCTAAAAAGCGACGACGGCACGCTTATTCGTGAGTTTTTTATCAATAAAGACTTAATGCCGAGTAAATATAAGAACTAATATGGAAAGTGAGTGCCAAACATTTTATTCTTGTTAGGTACTTATACCATGAAATTTTGATGGTTTAAAAAAGGGTTTAGCATTAGTAAAGAGAGCTGATTATTTCTAGATAATCGGCTCTCATTTTTTTTGTAATAATGTAGTTTTTCAATTTATCAAATCCTCTAATGCGGCTTCCAAATCAGCATATTTAAATTGAAAACCTTTTTTTTCGAGTCTTTCAGATTTCACATAGCGGCCATAAAGCACAAGTTCTGGGTCTGTTCTAAACACCATTTTTGCACCAATTCTTATGATGAACTCAGGTGAGGGCAGGCCGATAGGTATTCGCATTTTCTTTCGCAACAATTTCATGAATTTTTTGTTGGATACAGGATTTGGAGCACTCGAAATATACACACCATTGAAGCTGTCGTCTGTTATGGTTTTATAAATGAGTTCGTTCATATCGTATTCGTGAATCCAACTCATGCCTTGCGTTCCGCTTCCGACTGTGCCTCCTAAGCCTAATCTAACAATTTGTTGCAAACTGCTCAAAGCACCGCCATTTTTGCCTATCACAAAACTTGTTCGCAATCTTACGCCTCTTGTTTCCCTCGGAATAGAATCTAAAAATGCAGCTTCCCACGCTTTGCCCACAAATGGAGCTAATCCATATCCTGTTGTGGAGGTTTCGGTACATATTTGAGTGGGAGGGTCGCCATAAATGTGAGCTGTGGACATTTGTACCCAAATTTTTGGCGGATTTTTTACCATCGTTATGGCTTTTCCTATTGTTTTTGTGGAATCTACTCTGGAGCGTAAAATTAAATCGCAGTTATCTGGCGTTTTGATACAATCAACGGTTTTTCCTGCTAAATTTACAATGGCTTTTGCACCATCTAAAACATTTATCCAATCGCCTATTTCAATAGCATTCCATTTTTCAAACTGATATTCCGATAAATTTTTAGGGCGATTTCTAGCTATTAAAATTGGATTCATGCCTTTGGCTTTCAGATGTTTTGCAAGGCTAAGGCCAATAAATCCTGTTCCACCGAAAATGATGATATTTTCCATTTGTTTCTTTTTTAGAAAACCTAACAAAGACTTGCAATATACATTATTTCGACATAAAAAGCAAAATTGAATTAAATACTTGCCAATGATTTCTTTCTAAAAAAGGAAATAGTTTTTACCCAAGTTAGCTATGTAGTTCCTCAAACTTTACAACAATTCATTAGCATAAAAATGAACAAAATATCAAAGTTGATTTAAATTATGGTGTTTGTGACAACTTCTTGTTTGTTTTTAGTTGCTGGTGATAACACACAGCAACGGCGAGTGTTATTGTTTTTTTAGAAAAAAATATAGCAGATTTACTTTGCAGTATTAGACCTGTTACTTATTAAGTCATTTTGTTTGTTTTGTGTTATTAAACTTGA
>JBMZCV010000012.1:0-51081 GCA_049613665.1 Chitinophagales bacterium
TATCATAACATTTATATGAAACAAACCTTGAAAACTTATATTACAGTGTACTAAATAAGTGACTTTTTGACTTATTTACTCAATTTGTAACTATTTATGTTGTGACAATTTTGGCTAAAAAATGCCTACACTTAAACAGTTACTTCAATTTCTTTAGATAAAAAAACAAAAATGACAAGTTTCGATTTAATAGTTATTGGAAGTGGGCCTGGCGGCTATGTAGCTGCTATTCGAGCCTCACAATTAGGCATGAATGTAGCCGTTGTAGAAAAAGAATCGCTAGGAGGTATTTGCTTAAATTGGGGCTGTATTCCAACAAAAGCCTTATTGAAATCTGCTCAAGTTTTTGAATATATTAAACACGCTGCCGACTATGGCATTTCAGTAGATGCTGCAACAGCCGATTTTTCCAAAATTGTGAAAAGAAGCCGTGATGTAGCCAATGGTATGAGCAAAGGTATTAGCTTTTTGTTTCGCAAAAATAAAATTACGGTACTCAATGGTTTTGGCCAGCTTGTGACGGCAAACAAAGTTGAAGTGACTGCTGCCGATGGCAAAAAAACGGAATATATGGCAAAAAATATTTTGCTGGCTACTGGCGGACGCTCTCGTGAATTGGCAAACTTGCCACAAGACGGCAAAAAAATTATTGGCTACCGACAGGCAATGTCTTTGCCTACACAACCTAAAAGCATGGTTATTGTAGGTGCTGGAGCTATCGGTGTAGAGTTTGCTTACTTCTACAATGCACTTGGCACAAAAGTTACTTTAGTAGAATATTTGCCTAGCCTTGTGCCTGTTGAAGATGCCGATATATCTAAAGAATTGGGCAGACAATTCAAAAAGTTGGGTATTAAAGTATTGACTAACACAGCTGCCGAAAGTGTAGATACAAGCGGCGAAGGCTGCAAAGTATTGTTGAAAAACCACAAAAAAGGCACAACACAAACCTTAGAATGTGATGTTGTGTTGTCGGCAGTAGGCGTATCACCAAATACCGAAGGCATAGGTTTGGAAGCTTTAGGCATCAAAACCGAGCGTGGCCGTGTGGCAGTAGATGATTTTTATAGCACCAATGTAAAAGGTGTTTATGCTATTGGCGACATCGTGCATGGCCCTGCTTTGGCTCATGTTGCTTCTGCCGAAGGTATTATTTGCGTAGAAAAAATGGCTGGCGAACACCCAGAGCCTTTAGACTACAACAATTTGCCAGGTTGCACTTATTGTCAGCCAGAAATAGCATCAGTAGGTTATACCGAACAGCAGGCAAAAGATGCTGGTTATGAATTGAAAATCGGTAAATTTCCTTTTTCGGCTTCTGGAAAAGCGAGTGCCGCAGGTGCGAAAGCTGGTTTTGTAAAAGTGATTTTCGATGCCAAATATGGCGAGTGGTTAGGAGCTCATTTTATTGGTGCAAATGTTACCGAAATGATTGCAGAAGTTGTCGTAGCACGAAAATTGGAAACAACAGGACACGAAATTATTAAATCGGTTCACCCACATCCGACTATGAGTGAAGCCGTTATGGAAGCTGCTGCAATGGCTTATGGCGAGGTTATTCATTTATAGTTTTTTTATGTAACAACTTATTGTAATGCAAAAGCGTTTTTAGAATATAATATTCCAAAAACGCTTTTTTGTTTTTTATATAATGTTATACATTTTCTTTTTATGAAAAAAATATTCTACCTTTTTCTTTTTTGGCAAATATCTCATCTCATTTTAGCACAAGGATTTGTTGAAAAAAATATTTTTTATGAAAAAAACATAAAAAAATATTCCTATGCCAATCTAAACTATTTGAAACAAAAAAATAAAATACGCATTCCAATTTTTCAAGTTGCTACAAAACCGCATAGAGGGCGTATCGTTGGTTTATCGACAACAGCAGCCGTAAGTTATACCGCTACTATGCTTGCCGTTGGGCAGTTGTGGTATGCCAACTATGAGCAAACTCATTTTCATTTTTTTAATGACAATGGCGAATGGAATCAAATTGACAAGGTTGGACACAGTTGGACAGCTTATGCCGAAAGCGTTCATATTTCGCAGCTTTATAAATGGGCTGGTGTCGAATCACGAAAGTCAGCTTATATCGGTGCAGGCATGGCGTGGTTTTTTCAAATGGGTATAGAAGCTTTCGATGGATTTTCGGCAGCTTGGGGAGCGTCTTTGGGCGATATTGCGGCCAACACAACAGGTTCATTATTGATGTTGGGGCAGGAATTGGCATGGCAAGAGCAACGAATTTTATTTAAATACATCTTTCACGGAGTAGATTATAGTCATTTTCCTGCCGATGTGCAAACTAGAGCAGCCTTTTTGTATGGTACAAATTGGCAAGAAAGCCTTTTGAAAGATTACAATGGCCAAAGCTATTGGTTATCTTTTAATCCGTGGCGTTTTAGCAAAAAAGAAAGTCCTTATTTTCCAAATTGGTTGGCTTTGTCGGTAGGTTATAGCTCAAATGATGTGTTTGGTGGTTTTTCAAATCGCTGGAAAAATGAAGATGGCGATTTTTTGGATTATAGTGATATTGAGCGGTATCGACAGTTTTTTTTATCGGTAGATATAGATTTTACACAAATTCCAACGCAATCTGATTTTCTGAAAGCTATTTTTCGTGCTATAAATATCGTTAAAATTCCAGCACCAGCTTTTGAAATCAACAGCAAAGGCCAAGCACGGTTTCACGCCTTATATCCTTTTTTGCGAAATGAATAGAGTAGAGAGGACTATACATAGAAATGCGAAAAAAAATGACTGAACTGTTAATACAAGTCATTTTTTTTCACAGAAATAGAAAAAAGCGATTGTTCAAAAACAATTATTCGCCTAAAACATTCTCAATTTTAGTTTTTTCTGAATTTGGATTATCTGTATTTTCTGGTACAAAAGCCGAAGAAACAATACACAATACAAACAAAGCGATAATCAACGTCCAAGTTGTTTTCTCTAAAAAGTCAGTCGTTTGTTGAACGCCACCCATAGCATTAGAAGAGCCACCACCAAAGCCAGCACCTAAGCCACTTCCTTTAGGATTTTGTACCAAAACAAAAAGCATAATCAAAAGTGAGATGAAAATGATTAAAATGGTTAAGAAGATATACATAACTATAATTTCTTTTTAAGTTCTAAAATTTTGTCCGCAAAAGTAAGCTTTTTTTCTGGATATTTCAAGCTTAACTGTTTATAAATCTTTATTGCTTTCTGATAGTGTCCTTGTTTAGCATAAACTTTGGCCATTGTTTCAGAAATAATAGGAGAAGACTCTTTCAAACTACTGTTTACTTGTTCTTCTATGGTCATTTTAGTGTCTTTTCTGGGTGTTTTACTTTTTGTTACAGCTTTTTTTATCTCTTTTACATCATCGTCTGTCAAAGGGGCTTTCTTTTTCGATTTTTCAATCTTTTTTTTCTTTCCTGTTGTTTTGCTCAACCAATCATCAACATTGTTGCTTTGTTTTCGTTTTTTATAAGCATCTACCTTATCTTTCAAATTTTTTAACAAATCATTATCTTC
Source organism: Chitinophagales bacterium (assembly GCA_049613665.1). GTDB lineage: Bacteria > Bacteroidota > Bacteroidia > Chitinophagales > UBA2359 > JBMZCV01. Next base: position 3,523 of record JBMZCV010000012.1, read on the forward strand.
ATCAAGGCTTTTATCTTCAAAATCTAATTCTAAATCATTGGTATGACTTGTTGTGTCCCATTCGATTTCGTTTTTCATCTTCGCCAAGTCATCAAGCACATCAAGCTTTATGACTTCTATTTCTGCTGTTGTGATGCGTCCCGAATCTCCCGACTTTTTCCATTTATCCTCTTCTACTACTTCTTTTTGCTCTTCTAGCTCTTGTTCTACAGCCAAGCGAGCTTTCACTTTTATGGTTGCAGTATCTAATGGCACTTCTTCCGTATCATCTTCTAAAGTGCCTTGCTTTTTTCTTTTAAATAGCTTGGCATCTGTTATTTCTTCCTCTTCTACTTTAAACTTGCCCTTGCTTTTTTGCAACAACTTCTCATAAACACTTTGAATAGCTGGCGAATCTTGCTCAATAATAGCTGTTTCATCATCGTCTGCTACAACATAATTTTTTTGAGGCATGACAAGTGTTTCGTCATCATCTTTCTGCTCAGAAACAGCTTCTTTTATCGCTTTTTTATCAAAAACTTTCGTTTGTGATTGCCTTGTTTCTGCCACTCTGGTCGATTTCCCGCTTTTTGCTTCTTGCAAACAAGTATATAATCGTTGTCGGTCGCCTGCATAAGTAGCCGACTTAGCCAACACATTCTGAATATTTGTATCTGATGTAACAACAGCTTTTTGTGCCAACATGATATAAGCAGTCTGAAAATAAGGATAATCGTTTACGAGTTCTCTTATTTGTCGAAAATCTATATTCTGTAAATGTTGAGGTTCTTTTACTATATCTAAAAATTGTTGTTTGTGCATAGTTTTAGTTACAAATTTGCCATCAATGAAAAAAAAATGGTTTGAGGGTTGGTCTAAATTTTATATTTTAGATTATTACTTTTTGTATTTGGCTTCTTGGGCTAAAAAAATAGGTCATTTAATGAACTGTTTATTATTATTTGAAATTTTTTAGTAAAACGAATTAAAATAGCACATACAACAGCAATAATTATTGTAAAAAGAGGTGGTAAGCACTTTAAATAAGCACCTGCCACCTTGAATTATTATTTTATTACTGCCTATTTAAAATTGAATGCTATTATTCGCTATCTACTTTTTTTACCAATAGCTTTTTGCTCACTTGTTTCGAAATAATCGTTTTTTTCTTTTGGGGCATCAAAATTTGAAGCGACTCATCATATTTAAATTTCTTCAAAATACTTATTTGCGTTCCCAATAGCAAGTTTTGTTGTTCGAGATAGTGCAAAAATTCGGCATTATGCTCTGCAACGCCAACAATGATAGCTGTTTCATTGAGCGGAAGTTGTGTCAAATATATTTGACTTTGTACATGCCAATTGCCATTTTCATCTGGAATAGGGTCGCCGTGTGGGTCATATTTAGGATAATCCAAAAAAGCATCTAACCGATTTGTGAGTTCGTCAGATGGAATATGCTCCATTTTTTCGGCTATTTCATGCACCTCGTCCCATTTAAAATCGAGCTTTTCTACCAAAAAAACCTCCCACAATCGATGCTTTCTAATTAACTTCTTAGCAATAAATGTTCCATCTTTTGTGAGTTGAACGCCTTTGTACTTTTGGTAGCTTACCAAATTTTTTTCTGACAATCGCTTCAACATATCCGTAACAGAAGCTGCTTTGGTTTGCATTTTTTCGGCAATTGCATTTGTATTTACAAAGCTTACTGTATTTAGTTTTTCGGCTATTTTATAAATGGCTTTCAAATAGTTCTCTTCTGTTTCCGAAACTTTTATTGTCATATAATTTATTGTCTTGGTTGAACAATCAAAATACTCGTTTATGGCTTATTGGCTGCTGTATTTATTCATAGTTTCTAATAATTTGCCCACGTCCTTTTCCTTCCACACTTTTTTTATACGCATTGACAGCTTTTTTCATTGAAACAGGGTTGTGTCCTGGAAAATAATCTTTATACTTTTCGTAAGCATCTTCCACCATTCCAAGTGATACTGCATTTACTCTAATTTCATTTTCCATTTCTAAATCAACGGCTTTTACAAAGCTATGAATTGCTCCATTTACCATTGCAGCACTCGTTGTTTTTTCAACTGGGTCATCTGCCAAAATTCCTGTTGACAATGTAATAGAACCTTTGTTATTTAAATATTTTCTTCCGATTCTTACTAAATTAACTTGCCCCATGAGTTTGCTTCTCAAGCCTATGTAGTAATCTTCTTCATTTAAATTTTCAAATCTGTCCCATTTTGCTTCTCCTGCAATACAAATGATGGCATCTAACATTCCTGTTTTTTGAAATGCTGTTTCTATCGAACTACTTTTGGAAATATCAATAATTACATCGCCACTTGACCTACCACCAATCAAAACGTCGTATTTAGTTTTGAAATAGGCAACTACTTTTTTTCCAATAGTTCCATTACCTCCAATAATCAGTATTTTCATTTACTATTCTTTATTGGTATCATTTTCGTAACTGTCTTCTTCCGAAATTTCCGTTTGCTGTTGCACAAAAGGAACAGTAGATGCAGAAATAGATTGACGCATATCGGTATCTGCTTTTATGTTTTTATATTGGTAATAGTCCATAATACCCAAATTGCCTTTTCTGAAAGCTTCTGAAATAGCCAATGGTACTTCTGCTTCTGCCTGAATAACATTTGCTCTCGATTGTTCTGCCTTCGCTCTATTTTCTTGTTCCAATGCAATCGCATCAGCACGTCTTTTTTCGGCATTTGCTTGAGCCACGATTTTGTTTGCGTTTGCTCTATCAATTTCGAGTGCTGCACCAATATTTTTTCCTACATCAACATCTGCAATATCAATAGACAAAATGTTGTAAGCCGTACCAGAGTCTAGCTGTTTTGCCAAAACGTGTTTAGAAATCAAATCTGGATTTTCCAATACTTTAGAGTGCTTTTCGGCCGAACCAATAGACGAAACGATACCTTCACCAACCCTTGCCAGGATAGTGTCTTCTCCTGCACCACCAATCAAAGCTTGAATATTGGCACGAACCGTAACACGAGCTTGCACGATGAGTTGAATACCATCTTTTGCTACTGCCGATACATTTGGTGTATTCAATACTTTAGGGTTTACAGAAGTCTGAACAGCGTCAAACACATCACGTCCAGCTAAGTCGATAGCAGTAGCCAACTTAAAATCAAGGTCAATGGCTGCTTTATCAGCAGAAATCAAAGCATCAACTACGGTTTTTACATTTCCTCCAGCCAGATAGTGTGCCTCCAACTTGTCGATAGACAATTGTTCTGCAATAGCAATATCAATTTGTCGTTCTAGTTCAGCACCAGAATGTTTGCCTATGAGTTGTTTTTTCCACTCTTTTCTCGACAATACAATACCAGCTTTAGTAGCATTGATGAGTGGGTGAACGAGGATATGCGGCTTGACCTGTCTAACACGCATTAATACCAGTTTGTATAAAGGAATATGTGCATTAGAGGCTAAGGCGGCAAGCCACAAACCAATAGGCACATAATAGGCTATAATGATAAGTGAGATGACAGGCAATACTATAAAAAGTAGTTCTAAAACAAGTGCCAATGCTGTTATGAGCAAAAATAGCATGTAATAATTAGTTTTAAAAGGGTGAAAAATAGCTGTTCATTGAAAAAAAACGTCTTATAAACGTATAATTTAAAAGCCTTTTGTTTTTTTTGCCAAAGATACAAAAAAATTAGACTTGTTTAACTACAATTTGTCTTTCACTCACTTCAACAATAATTATTTCTCTATTGTCGGAAATAAACTCACCCATAGACTTCACCGAATAGGTCAAATCATTGATAATAGCACGGCCATGTGGTTTAATGTCGCCATGAGCAAAACCTTTGTCGCCCACTCGTAAAGGGCGAGTGTTAGCCGCATAATTTATTTTGGGAGCTTTGCTATTGCTCAAGTTGGCTTCCAAAACCATACCTCTCGAACCTAATGTTTTGTAGCCGATAATAAACATCAATACGCTAATGGCCAAAGAAACCAATAAAGTAACACTACCTGTTTCGCCTCCTAAATAGAAAAAACTAAGCAGATTGCCTACCACAATAAATATACCACCAATGATACCCGCAACTGTTGTTCCAGGCAATAAGAAAAATTCTATTATCAGTAAGATAAGTCCCAAAACGATAATAGCTATAATGAAAAACCAACTCATATTGTTATTTTGTTTAATTATGCTTGCTAAGTACCTTGTAAAGTTTAGAGTTTTTGCAAAAAAAATCACTTATATGTTCAGACATGATAGATTTTAAAAACTTATTACGTCTATCCATTCAAAGCTTTTTCTTTCAGTAACAAGGAAGAAATGACATGTTTTTCTAGCCAAAAGAGGCAAATGTAAAAAATGATGAACTATCGCATTTTTAGAAATATGTCATTTATCACATCTTGAAAACTTCAATAAACTTACTTTTCTAAAAAACTGTTTTGCCTAAAAGTAAATAGACTAGCAACGAATCGACCGTTTATTAAATAGTGCTTGGCACTTAATACTTCTAAAGTTAATGTTTTAGCTTTCGCAATTTGTAGAATAAATTTGTCTGACTACTTATACGACTATCTTTTGCAAGATACTAAAAAAAAATAGTTTTGCCTAATAAATATTTAAGCTGTTTTGTGTGTATCACGAAAATAATGCTTAAAAAACTTTTTTTTGTAAAAAATGAAATAACTTTGCATTTTCATATTAAAAAAATACAACTATTATTCAGTAGTAAATTGGGTTAAAACTTTTTTGTCTCAAAATCTTGTTACTGAATAATTCCAAAACAATAAAAAAAATGACCGTATTAATTATTGGTGGCGGCAATATGGGAAGTACTTTTGCAGAAAGCTTTTTATCTGCCCATGTTATTCGCCCAAATCAGTTACTTATTTTAGAAATTAATGAGGCTCGTGCTGCTCATTTGAAACAAAAAGAGAGAGGCATTATCAAAACCAAAGTTGGCAATTATATTAGCGATGTAGATTTAATCGTGTTGGCCGTAAAGCCACAAAATGCTAACGAAGTTTATCCTAGCATTAGACCATTTTTGAAACCCAATCAATTGGTTTTGTCTATCATGGCTGGTGTGCGTTTGCAAAGCCTTGAAGCTGGTTTAGGCATCAAAAAGATTATTCGTGCTATGCCAAATTTGCCTGCTCAAGTAGGTATGGGCATGACTGCTTTTACGGCCCAAGATGATGTAAACAAACATGAACTAATCGAAGTGCAGAACCTATTGAGTACGACAGGGCGTGCTATTTATTTTGACAATGAAGAAATGATTGATGCGGCAACTGCTATTTCGGGCAGTGGGCCTGCTTATGTTTTTTACTTTATGAATGCGATGATAAAAACTGCTATGGAGTTGGGTTTCAATGAGTCACAATCTGAGTTGTTGGTATGGCAAACTTTTACAGGTGCTATGTATTTGCACAACAAAAATAACCTTTCTTGCTCTGAATGGATAAATAGAGTTTCTTCGAAAGGAGGAACAACAGAGGCTGCTGTTAACATTTTTAAAGAAACAGCAGTTGAAACACACATCAATCAAGGCTTGAAAGCTGCTTTTAAGCGTGCTGTGGAGCTAGGAAGCTAAGTTTTTTTAAATTTGTTTCATAAAAATGTTATGATAATCGAGGTGGAAGACACTTTTAAAGTACCTTACACCTAAATACTAAAAAAGAATGACACGCTCTTTTAGTTGCTGGTGATAACACACAGCAACGGCGAGAGTTGTCGTTTTTTTTCAAAAAAGAAAAACTATAATAAACTTACTTTATAGTGTAGTACTACTATGTTAGCAAAGAATTAGTCATTTATTAAAGAATACTTGGCACTAAAAAAGTTAATCAGAAACTTTTTTGTATATTTAGTCAAACATTTAAAAAAAACATCCATTTGCAGAAGCTAATATTGCTGTTTTTCAATGTGTTAGCAACTCAATTGGGTTATATTTAATGTTTGGTACTTAGGCTTAGAGAATAACATATATTCAAATTTAAATCAATATATATTGAAAGGAAAAGTTATACAATCAACAGGTAGTTGGTACATTGTACGAACTGAAAATGGCGAAGAAATAGCGTGTAGAATCAAAGGCAAGTTTCGGTTGAGCAAGCTGAAAACGACAAACCCTGTTGCGGTTGGCGACAATGTTGAGATAGACACCGAGACAGGTTTGAACACAGCTATCATCAGCAAAATTTATGACCGTAAAAACTACATTATTCGACAATCGGCACGACATAGATTAAAAAAACATATCATTGCATCTAATCTCGATCAAGCTTTGCTTATCATTACATTTTCGCAACCTCGCACCTCTTTGGGTTTTGTCGATAGGTTTTTGCTCAATACAGAAATGTATGATATACCTACTACTTTGGTTTTTAATAAGCAAGATATTTATTCGGCCAGAGATATGGCAAAATACAAAGACGCAAAGGCATTGTATGAAAGGTTAGGCTATGAGGTTTTGTTAGTTTCGGCCATGTCTGGCCACAATATCGAAGCACTAAAAGACTTGATGAAAGATAAAACAAGCTTGATTGCAGGGCATTCGGGCGTTGGCAAATCTACTTTAATCAATGCCATTGATTCAAATTTGGAAATTAACACAAAAGAAATTTCAACTTCGAGTGGCAAAGGACAACATACAACTACTTTTGCGACTTTATACGAATTGCCTTTGGGTGGTGAAATTATAGATACGCCAGGCATCAAAAATTTTGGCACAGTTTATCTCGAACCCGAAGAAGTAGGTTTGTATTTTCGGGAAATGTGCGATAAGTTGCAAGAATGCAAATTTAGCAATTGTAAGCATATTAGCGAGCGAAATTGTGCAGTAAAAGATGCTATTAGAACAGGTAAAATTGCGATAAGTCGCTATGAAAATTATTTAAGTATTTTGGACGAAATCGAAAGTACAAATTATTGGGAACGAGATATATAAATGCCAAGAATGAAATATTCAATGATTGTGTAGTTTTACTTTATATGTAAAACAAAATGAATGTTACATAGTTGTTTAAATATAACATTAAAGTTTTATTTAATGACAAGCGTTTTAACATTAAGAAAAAACAAACAAATGTAAAAAATGCCTTTATTTGTAAGCTCTGACATTTAATTAAAGTGTTAATTATTTTATCTCTATTATTTTTTCTAAATTATATCAAAATTAAATAACGATAAGCATTTCACTACAAAAAAGATGCACAAGAACTAAAAGACTACCAACGCCAACCTATATTTTTTTAGTCAAAAAAGCTTGTTCATTAGTTAGTGCTAAATGCTTGTCTCTTCTTCTCTGTAATCTCAATTTTGTTATGCGAAAAATAATACTTGTTCTTATCCTAAGTTTTATTCCCTTCTTACTCTCTGCCCAAACTTATAATATGAGTAATAATACGGTTACTAATAGTAGTGGCACACTATATGATAGCGGAGGCCCTAATGGTAATTATACGAATAACCAAGACTTAGTTTTTACGATATGTCCTACCGAGCCGTTAGAATGCCTCAATCTAACCTTTACCTCTTTTTCTCTTGAAAATACATATGACTATTTGACTATTTATGCAGGTGCTTCAACTTTTGATCCACCGCTTGGCACTTATACAGGTTCAAATATTCCTAGCGTAATACAAACATCAACAGATTGTCTCACGTTGCAATTTAGCTCCGATGGCACTGTTGCTGATAGCGGTTTTGCGGCTACTTGGGGAGAAGGTGAATGTCCTCCAACGCTTGAAGATGGAGGCGATATTCCGCCTTGTCCAGATGCCAATATTGCAGCAAATGATACAACAGTATGTCCAGGTTCTTGTGTAGATTTTGAGGTCGAAATTACAGAAACAGCAAGCACAACTTCTTATATAGCAGAAAATATACCTTACGAGCCTTTGCCTTTCGACTCGGGTACTATACAAGATGTGCCTGAAGATGATACTTGGTCAAATGTGGTAAATATGGGGTTTAATTTTTGTTTTTATGGAAATACTTACAATCAATTGGTGGTTGGTACAAATGGCGTGATTTCTTTCAATACAAATTATGCTAATCAATATTTTGAATGGGAAATTTTAAATGGTTTTCCTTCCAATGCTGCTGATATGCCTAGAAATTGTATTGCAGCACCTTATCACGATATTGATCCTGCTGTTGGTGGTGTTCTGCGATATGGAACTATAGGAGAAGCCCCTTGTCGAATTTTTGTTATCACTTTCCAAAATGTGCCGATGTTTAGCGGTGATTGTAACAATCTTTTAGCTACGCAACAAATTGTTTTATACGAAACAAGCAATATCATTGAGACTTATATTGAAAATAAGCCAATATGCGTAAGTTGGAATAATGGTACTGCTATTCATGGCATTCAAAATGCTGCTGGAACACAAGCAACCGTAGTGCCAGGCCGAAATTATCCTGCTCTCTGGACAGCAACTAATGATGGCAAACGTTTTAGACCAACAGGCGGCCCTACACATATCGTGATATGGTATGAAAATGGTGTTACTCCTATCGAAAATAGTGAAAATATAACGGTTTGCCCTACTGAAGAAACATTTTATACCGCAGAAGTTACTTACATAAATTGTGATGGTAGCACAATTGTTGCAAATGATACGATAAATGTGATGACAGGTGCGCCTTTTGAGGTTGTTGCTACGCAAAATGATGTGAGTTGTAGTACCGAAAATAATGGAAGTATTATATTAATGCCAACAGGAGGAAGTGGTAATTATAGCTACAATTGGAGCAATTTTCAAACAACTCCTACCATCAATGACTTAGAGGCTGGAACTTATACGGTTACTATTACAGATGATATGGAACCCACCTGTCCTCAAGTAGAAAGTTATACTATTGCATTGTCACCACCGCTTATAGCAGATATTACTTCTACTGATGCAGTATGTGATGGCACAACAGGCAGTAGCATAGATTTGATGGTTTCGGGTGGCACAACTGCGAGCGGTACTTATACTTATAATTGGAGTGGAGGATTGCCAAACATACAAGACCACAATAATGTTGCACAAGGCAATTATACAGTTACTGTTACAGATGATACTAATTGTACTGTTACTGCTTCTACTTTTATTAATGCTTCGTCGGCTCTAACTATTACTTTGACAACAGATGCGGCAGACTGTGGTTTGAGCAACGGTTCTTTAAATGTGATTATCAATGGCGGTACTCCTCTTTATACTTATGATTGGAATGATGATTCTTTAGATGATATGCAAAACCCTGTTAATGTTCCTGCTGGAACTTATAGCGTTACTGTTTCAGATATTAATGGCTGTTCGGATAATGCTACAATCACTATAAATGACAATCCGCCACCTACGGTTTCTATTGTTGGTATTGATGCCAATTGTGGACAAGCTAGTGGGCAAGCTATCGCTACGGCCGAAAATGGCACTCCTCCTTATGCTTATCTTTGGAATACGATGCCTCCACAAAATATGCCTACTGTCGATAATTTATTGCCAGGAACTTATAGCGTTACCGTAACAGATACAAATGGTTGTACGATAATAGAAAATGTAACGATTGGAGATACTGCTTCTCCTACTATTTCAGCAACGCCAACAGATGCTAATTGTAGTTTGCCAGATGGTAGTGCTACTGCTATGGCTGAAAATGGTGTGCCTCCTTATTCTTTTTTATGGAATACAGTACCACCACAAAATACTGCTACTGCAAATAGTTTGGTAGCAGGAACGTATGGTGTTACTGTAACAGATGATATAGGTTGCACCGCAGAAACAACCGTTGTTATTAGCGAAAATCCAGCACCAACAGCTACAACAAATGTAGAAAATGCAAATTGTGGACAAGAAGATGGCTCGGCAAATGTAGTTGTTTCTGGCGGACTTCCACCTTATACTTATGAGTGGGATACAACAATTCCTATGACTACTTCAAATCTTGAAAATTTGGCCGTAGGTACATATACTGTAACTGTGACCGACGCAAATGGCTGTACTATAGAAGCGAGTGCGACTATTGCAGCAAATCCGCTTCCTACCGTTTTGATAAGTGGTACTGATGCAAGTTGTGGCAATACTAATGGTTCTCTTTTTGCTACTGCAAATGACGGAACACCGCCTTATACATATAGTTGGCTTGCTCCAATAAACTCTAATAATCCAATAATAAATAATGTTCAAGCAGGAACTTATAGCGTCATTGTGACCGATAATAATGGTTGTACTATAAGTGAAACAATAGACATTGTTGATAGCTCAATTCCAACTATTGATGAGGTAACAACGACAAATTCAAATTGTAATCAAGCAAATGGCTCGGCAAGTGTTAACGTTTCGAGTGGCGTAGGAAATATCACTTATTTTTGGGAAAATGGAGAAACGACAGCAGAAATTTCCAATTTATTGGCAGGAAGTTATGGTATAACAGTTTCTGATGATTTGGGTTGTTCTGCTGAAGCAGTAGCTATTGTTAGCGATGCAGGAGCTCCAACAGCAGAAATTTCGAGCATTAACCCAACTTGCAATGAAGCCAATGGTGCAGTTAGTGTTGCGGTTACAAATACTTCAGACACTTATATTTGGAATGGCGATGCTAGTTTAAATGCACCAAACCTAAACAATGTTCCAGCAGGCGAATATACTGTTGTCGTTACTGATATTAACGGTTGTATCGTGACAGCAAGCATTGAATTAACAAGTAGTAGCATACCAGTAGCAACAATTGAAGCAGAAGCAACTTTATGTGGCTTAAATAGTGGTTCGGCAACAGCAATTGCTGAATCTGGAACACCTCCTTATACTTATTTATGGAGCGAAAATAACCAACAAACCGAAAGCATAGAAAACTTAGCGGCTGGCGAATATTTTTTAACCGTAACAGATTCAAATGGTTGTACAACATTTGCGAGTACAACAGTTGATAGTCCCGAAGCATTAGAGGTAGTTACCAATGAAATTCCTGCAACTTGTGGTTTACCAAATGGCGAAGCAGGAATTGGGCCAATTAATGGACAAATGCCTTATACTTATATGTGGCAAAATAACCTTGCTACAACTTCTATCGCAACAGAATTATTGGCAGGAGATTATAATGTAACAATTACAGATGCAAACAACTGTACTACAAGTGTTGTTGTGACTGTAACCGAAATTTTACCACCTATTCTAAATACAAGCAAAACAGATGCAACTTGCAATTTGGCAAATGGTAGCATTTCGGTTAGTGCAAACAATGGAACATCATCATTTTCTTACTTATGGAGTGATGCCAACCAACAAACGACATCAACAGCGACAAATTTAGTAGCAGGAAACTATACAGTAACTGTAACAGATGAAAATGGATGTGAACAAATTATTTCTGAAAGTATTTTAAATGTTGAAATGCCAACAGCTACTTTAACATTTACAGAAGCTACTTGTGGAAATAATAATGCTACTGTTAGTGTTTCCACTTTATCTGGCATTCCGCCATTTTCGTATGCTTGGAGTGCTTCTACCGAAACTACCGAAACAATAACAGGAATAGCTCCTAGCTTAGTCAGCGTTACCGTAACAGATGCTAACAATTGTACTTTTGTAGAACAAATAGATGTCACTACCGAAAATAGCCCAACAGCAACTATTACAGATTTTGTGTCGGCAACTTGTGGAAATGCAAACGGTTCGGCAACTGTTTTGGCAGTAGGAGGCATTCCGCCTTATACTTATATGTGGAATACAAATCCTCCACAAAATAATTTAATTGCTAATAATTTAGCAGCAGGAAATTATGTAGTCACTATTACAGATGGAAATGGTTGTATGGCTACCACAAATATTAATTTAGCAAATATCGCAGCTCCAACAATTAGCCTTTCAGCAATAGATGCAACGTGTCAGCAAGCAAATGGCGAAGCTATGGTTACCGTAAATGGAGGAACACCGCCATTTATGTATCTTTGGAACGACGAAAATGCTCAAACAACCATAAGTGCCACAAATTTGCTATCTGGAAATCATAGTGTTACCGTAACAGATGCAAACAATTGTTCAGCAGTTGAAAGCATCAATATTGGCGATAGCGATATTCCAAGTATCAACATTTCGACAGCAAATGCAAGTTGTGGACAAAATGATGGCGAAGCAACAGCATCTGGTTTAGGAGGTATTTCGCCTTACAACTTTGTTTGGGATGAAAATGCAAACAATCAAACAACAGCTACGGCTACCAATTTATTTGCAGGAGCTTATTCGGTTACGATAACAGATGGAAATGGTTGTCAAAATACAGAAATTGCAAATATCATTGATGAAAATGCACCTTCTGCAACAACTTCAACAACTAATGAAATTTGCGGACAAGAAAATGGAACTGCAAGTGTTGCAACAGCAGGAGGTTTTCCACCTTTCACTTATTTGTGGAATGATACAAATGCACAAACCACAGAAACGGCAACAAATTTAGCCGCAGGCACTTATAGCATTGCAGTTACAGATGGAAATGGTTGTGTCGCAACAGCTACTGCAATTGTAGAAGAAACAATAGGTGCAATACTCGAAATTAGCAACATTTCGGCTAGTTGTGGCGAAAATAATGCAAGTGCAAGCGTTGTTGCAAATGGTGGTTTGCCACCTTATACTTACCTTTGGAATGATGAAACTGCTCAAACAAACCCAACAGCTATTGCCTTACTTTCAGGCACTTATGAGGTAGTTGTAACAGATGCAAATGGCTGTATCGCAAATATTTCGACAACCATAACTGACACAAATCTGCCAACAGTAAATACTATAACAACAAATTCGTTTTGTGGGCAAGCAGTAGGCCAAGCAACTGCACAAGCCACAAATGGCACATCGCCTTATACCTATTTGTGGAATGATGCAAATGCTCAAACAGATATTTCAGCAACAGGTTTGTCGGCTGGCATTTATGAAGTAACCATAACAGATAATGTAGGTTGTACTGCTTCTGCTTCTGCAACAATAAACGATGAAGGCTCGCCAACTTTAACAACAACTAGCGTGATGCCAACATGCAATACCAATAATGGCGAAGCAAGCGTTTTGGTAGTTGGCAATTCAGCACCTTACACTCATCTATGGAATGATGAAACTGCTCAAACTACCGAAACTGCTATCAACTTAGCCGCAGGCACTTATATTGTTGATGTTACCGATGTCAATAATTGTATGGTTTCGGCCGAAGTCACTTTGATAAATATAGATAGTCCAACTTTGAGTTTGAGTAGCGAACCTGCAACTTGCGAAGCAGCAAATGGAACAGCAACAGCCTTGACAGATGGCATTGCAATGCCTTATACTTATACTTGGAGCGATGCAAATGCTCAAACCACCGAAACTGCCACCAATTTGGAGGCTGGAACTTATTTTGTGACACTTACAGATATTAACAATTGTGAAACCGTAGGCGAAATTTTAGTAGAAAATACAGCAGGAATGACTCTTAGCACTACATCTATTTCTGCTTCTTGTCAGTTTGCAAATGGCGAAGCAACTGCTATTCCTCAAAATGGAACACTTCCTTACACTTTTCTTTGGAATGTTAATGGAAATAGTCAAACAACAGAAACCATCACAAATTTATTTTCTGGCAATTATGAAGTAACAGTAAGTGACGCAAATAACTGTACCGCAAGTGCAATTGTTAATGTAGCAGATACTCCACCACCAACAGTAACAGCCATTTCTACAAATGCAAATTGTGGACTCAACAATGGAACAGCTACTGCAACAGCAGAAAATGGAATAGCACCATATACTTTTCTTTGGAATGCTGATGCAAATAATCAAACAACTGCAACTGCTAGTAATTTAGCTCCAGCAAATTATGAAGTAACCATAACAGATGCAAACGATTGTACCGTAGCAACAAATGTTACAGTAAATGATACTGGTTTGCCAAGCATAGCTTTGACAGCTACAAATCCGACTTGCGAACTCAATAATGGCTCTATAACAACCAATATTTCTAGCGGAGCACCTCCTTATACTTATCTATGGAATGATGCAAATGCTCAAACAACTGCCATAGTTACAAATTTAGTCGCAGGAAATTATGTAGTGACAATAACGGATACCAACAATTGTGCAATAATAGATAGTATTACTTTAACCGATAATGGCAATCCAACGGCAGTTTTAAGTAGTATTGGGGCTAGTTGTGGCGAATCCAATGGCTCGGCAACAGTAGTAGCTTCCGCAGGAACAGCACCTTATACTTATGCGTGGAGTGATAGCACCCAAACAAGTGAAACGGCAATAAATCTTGCACAAGGCAATTATAGCGTAACCATAACAGATGCAAATGACTGTGCAGTCATTGAAAACATTTTGGTAGAAAACATTGATGCACCGACTGCTACAACAACAACAATTGCTGCAACTTGTGCTTTGGCAGATGGTTCAGCAACAGTAGCTGCCATAAATGGAGTAGTACCTTATACTTATTTGTGGAATGATGCAAACGAACAAACAACCGAAACAGCTATAAATTTGCCGACAGGCATTTATGAAGTAACAGTAACAGATGCAAATGATTGTATTGTTGTAGCCGAAGCCGAAGTTATTGGTATTATATTATCACCTATTATTACTTGTGGCGAAAATACTGCCTCTAGTGTTACTTTTGAGTGGGAAAATGTTACAGGAGCTATTGAGTATGAAATTAGTATTGATGGCGATGTTGTGGAAATAGTAGATGCAACAACGCTTATTTATACTATAACAGACTTAGTTTCTGGGCAAAACGTTGAAATTAGCATTGTAGCAGTTGGCGAAGCAGCTTGCGGTAGTAGCGAAGCCACAAATCACACCTGTCAAGCTTTGGCGTGTCCATCTATTCCATTGATTATCAACGGTTTAGACGATTTTTATTGCGGCTATGACGACAATGTTGTTCTATCTGGCGAACCAATGGGCGGCATTTTTAGCGGTACAGGAATAGCTGAAACAACATTTAGTCCAAGTTTAGCTGGCGTTGGCACGCATAATATTACTTATAGCTACACACAAGCCAATTGTGAATATGATACCACCTATGTAGTGCAAGTATCAAACGTTATGGTTAGCACAACACCAACAACAACGGTTTTAGAAACATCTGAATCTGTTATTTTAGATGCCATTGCCACCTCTGGTTTAAATGGCGAAATTAGCTACGAATGGTCTCCTGCCGAAAGTTTGGATTGCGACAATTGCGAAAGCGTTATGGCTACACCCATAGAAAATACTGAATATACCGTTGTTGCAACTGATGAATATGGCTGTTCGGCAAATGCAGTATCTTTCATCAATTTTGGATTTAGTAATATCTTAGTTATTCCAAACGCATTTTCACCAAATGGAGATAACAAAAACGATATTTTTAAAGTGAAAGGTTCAAATATTGCCGAAGTCGAATTGCATATTTATAACCGTTGGGGGCAGTTAGTCTTTGAAACTAAAACAATAGAACTTGCACAGGGTTGGAATGGAAAGTTTAAAGAAAAAGAGTGCGAAATAGGAACTTATGTTTTTTATGTCGTCGCAAAATTTGCCGATGGCTCAGAAGAGTTTACAAAAGGAAATGTTACTTTAATAAAGTAAGGGTTTGTGAAAAAATATTATTTATTTGATAGTGTACTTATTCACAAAATTTAGATAGTAAATAATAGTAAAAAGAGGTGGTAAGCATTTTTAAAATGCCTGCCACCTCTTTTTATAAAATATATCTGTAACCAAAAAATTACACATGTTGTTTTTTATAAACTGATTACCCAGTATTTGCAAGCTTTATTCATTTTTAATGGCGAAAAAATAGTACGTCTTCCTATCTGAAAGATATTTTTTTTGTTAGACCGAGAGGAAATGTAATATTTTGTGAATAAAACCTAAACAAAACTTCAATAATTTTCAATATTAAAAATTACAAACAATACAAAAAAAAATAACTTTAGTGACTTATTAAGTTTTATTTTTTTACTTTTGCTGTCAAAAAAGTAAAAATGTCAAAGACAAGATTAAGTGTAAATATTAACAAAATAGCTTTGTTGCGAAATGCTCGTAATGGAGACCGTCCAAATTTATTGCAATTTGCGAAAGACTGCGAGCGTTTTGGTGCCGAAGGTATTACGGTTCACCCACGCCCCGACGAAAGACATATTCGCTATGCCGATACTGTTGCACTAAAGCCATTAGTGACCACAGAATTTAATATAGAAGGCTATCCTAATTCACGCTTTTTAGACTTGGTAAAACAAGTAAAACCAACCCAATGCACCTTAGTTCCCGACCCTCCACATGTGCTTACTTCTAACGCAGGTTGGAACACAATTTCTCAAAAAGCTTTATTGCAAGATACCATAACTATGCTGCATGAACATAACATTAGGGTATCATTATTTATAGAAACTGACGAAAAAATGATAGCAGGAGCTGCCGATGTTGGAGCAGACCGCATAGAGTTTTATACAGGCCCTTATGCCCAACATTTTTTAACTGATAAAGTTGCTGCTATTGCACCTTATGTTAATTGTGCCAGCTTTGCTCATTCCATAGGTTTAGGCATCAATGCTGGCCACGATTTAAATTTAGACAACCTGCGATATTTCAATCAAAATATTCCTCATTTGTTAGAAGTATCTATTGGCCATGCACTCGTTAGCGATGCCTTATATTATGGTATAGAAAATACGATACAACTATATTTGCGAAGTTTGGACTAATAAAAAATGACTTTTTTCTAACAGTAAAAATGTATAAAAAATGTGTAAAAAAGCCTAACTTTATGCTATCATTAAGAAAAGGTTATTTTTTTAGCCAAAAAACTATTAAATTAGTTTTGTTATTTCTAATTTCTTAATGTTTTTAAGATTTAGCTTCAAATTATCAATGCACATCTTCAAAATTCACTCCGTCACACTGTGTATTTTGTTGTCATGGCTCCTTGTGTTTTTACAATAGCCATCTTACAATTAAATATATGAACTACCTACAAAAATATTAAAGTTGATAGCAATTAAGTATAAATGCTTTTTAAAAAGTATGAATTTTTGATTCTGTTCGTATGTTTTTTTTAAAGAAAAGATATGCAACAAATTGCTTTTTGTCTTTAAGCAAGCATTTATTAAAAAAATCAACGAAAATGTAGCTATAAAACTAAAAAAAGCTATAATTTAGCAACCTATTAATCATTTTTTAACATAAAAGAACAAAGTATGAAGAAGCTTTATTTTGTTTTGGTGCTTATGTTTGCGGTATGTATGCAAACTTATGCCCAGCAGGAAGTATCTGGTACAGTAACGGATGCTGCTAACGGCGGGCCGCTACCCGGTGTCAATGTGGTAGTCACATCTACTGCAATAGGAACAATTACTGACTTTGATGGCAAGTATACACTAGAGGTACCAGAAGGTAGCACACAACTTACATTTAGTTATGTAGGTTATGGTGCACAAACTTTAGATATTAGCGGTGGTACACTTGATGTATCTTTATCTGAAGGTGTAGATTTAGAGAGAGTTGTAGTAACAGCATTAGGTATCTCTAAGAAAGAAAAATCATTGGGTTATGCCGTTCAGGATTTAGACGGCGACGGTTTTACGCAAGCTCGTGAAACAAATATCGTAAACTCTTTGAATGGTAAAGTGGCAGGTGTTCAGATTAACAATAGCTCAGGAGCTGTTGGTTCATCTTCTCGTATCACTTTGCGTGGTGCAACATCATTGACAGGTAACAATGAGCCATTATTTGTGATAGATGGTGTGCCAATTAATAACACAAACTATGGTGATGCTAACTCTGGCGGTGGTTTTGACCAGCCAAATGGTATCGCAGACATCAATCCAGATGACATTGAGTCTATTTCTGTATTGAAAGGCCCTGGTGCATCTGCATTATATGGTCTTCGTGGTGCAAATGGTGTTATTCTTATCACTACTAAAAAAGGAAAAATTGGCAAAAAAGGTTTAGGTATTAGCTTCAATTCTAGTACAACTTTCGAAAAGCCATTATTATTACCTAGTTTCCAAAACTCTTATGGACAAGGATATAACCACGATTATTTTGAATTTGTAGATGGTACTTCTGCAAATGGTGGACAAGACGAAAGCTGGGGTGCTCCTTTAGATAGAGGTTTAGAATTTGTACAGTGGAACTCTGATGGCGAGCCAACACCTTGGGTATCTCGTCCAGATAATATCGCTTCTATTTACGAAACAGGTATCACAAACAATAACAACCTATCTTTTACAGGTGCTACTGAAAATATGGGCTATCGTTTGTCATTAGGTACTATGAACCAAACAGGTATCGTGCCTAACACTGACTTTAACAAATACAATGTTTCTGCGGCTTCTAATATCAAAATTGCAGATAAAATCACCTCTCAAATTGGTGTTCAATATATCAAGTCTCAAAGTGGCAACTTACCAACAGTTGGTTATACTAACGAAAATCCTGTACAGCAAACTTTGTGGGGTGGTCGTCAAGTAGATTTCGAAGCTTTGAAAGATTACGAAAACTTGCCATTAGCTCCAGCAGGAACTGCTGCTGAAGGTACGCCAGCAAACTGGAATACTAACTATCAAAATAATCTATTTTGGTTGTTAAACAACAACTTGAACCAATTAGATAAAGATAGATTAATCGGTCATGTATCTTTAGGATACCAAATGAACGACATGTTCAACATTAGATTAAAAACAGGTGCTGATACATGGGCTGCTGTAACTAAAGAGCAAAAAGCGATTGGTTCAAACGAATTTCCTGAAGGTTTCTTCCGTCAGATTAATCGTAACTTCATAGAGATTAATAGTGAAGTGCTTCTTATGTTTAATAAAGATGTTACAAGCGACCTTGACGTTAGTTTCAATCTTGGTGCTAATCGTATGGACAGAACTTATAACCGTCTTTGGGGTGAAGCTGGACAATTGGAATTACCTGAACTATATACTTTATCTAACATTAAGTCAGGTGTATCTCCTGTGTTAAACAATAAAAAAGAAGAACAACGTATTAATAGTGTCTTTGCTACAGGTCAAATAGGTTTCAAAGATGCGATTTATTTAGACTTCTCAGGACGTAATGACTGGAGTAGTGTATTGCCACTAGACAACAACTCATTTTTCTATCCTGCTGTTAGTGTAAGTACAATTTTCACAGATTTATTTGATATTCAAAATAGCACATTCTCTTTCTTAAAAGCAAGAATAGGTTATGCAGAAGTAGGTAGTTCTGGTGTTTTGGAAGCTTATGATATTTCACAAACGTATGCTTTCCGTGATGACCAATGGGGTTCTTTATTATTACCTTATTACAATCAAGACTTAGCAAACCCTAACATCTTACCAGAGCGTACGAAAGCTTGGGAATATGGTCTTGACGCTCGCTTTTTCAGAAATCGTTTGCGTGTAGATTTCACTTACTACGACCAAAAAAGTTTCGACCTAATTGTACCTGCTGAAGTATCAGGTAGTACAGGTTTTGAAACAGCTTTGAGAAACATTGGTGAGATGAGAAACAGAGGTGTTGAGTTACAGTTAGGTGCTACAGTATTTAAAAATAGTGATGCAAAAATTGATTTAACTTTCAACTTTGCTAAAAACAACAACGAAGTAGTCTCATTAGCTGGCTTAGAAACGCTTACTATCGGAGACCAATGGAGTATGACACTTCAAGCTCGTGAAGGCTTGCCTTATGGTATTATCGTAGGTCCTGCTTTTGCAAAAGACCCTGATGGTAATGTTATACACGAAGATGGTTTACCTATCTTAAACCCTGACGTTCAGGTGTTAGGTGATATCCAACCAGATTGGACAGGTGGTGTTAGCTTAGATGCTGGCTACAAAGGATTGACTTTTAATGTTATTATTGATGCTAGAAAAGGTAGCGATATTTATTCTATGACAAATGCTTGGGGACGTTACTCTGGTGTTTTGAATGAAACTCTATTTGGTAGAGAAACAGGTGTTGTTGGTGAAGGTGTAAAAGTAGTAGGTGAAGATGGAAACGGTGACCCTATTTATGCTGCCAATGATATCGTAAGAAGTTCACAAGCTTATAACAGAACTTCTTTTGATAACGCAATTGTAGAAACTTCTGTATTTGATGCTTCTTTCGTAAAATTGCGTCAATTGATGATTGGTTACTCATTGCCAAATACTTTGTTTAATGGAAAAGTATTTCAAGGTGCAAGTATTGCTTTAGTAGGTCGTAACTTGGCTATCCTTCACAAAAACGCTCCACACATTGACCCAGAAAGTGCATTCAGTAGCAAAAATGAAGAGCAAGGTCAAGAGTTTGGACAATTGCCTTCTACAAGAAGCATCGGTTTTAACCTTAACTTTAAATTCTAAAAACAAACAAATATGAAAAATAAAATAATTTTATTACTAACCTTTGGCTTATTTTTAGGCTATGGTTGCGATAAAGGTTTTGAAGAACTAAACACAAATCCTAATGAACCTGTTAGCGTACAATCAGGTCTATTGGCAGGTGATGTGATAAGAGTAGCTTCAAACACTATCTACTCTACTTTTGTAGGTGGAGATATGGGATCTTGCTGGTCTCAACAATTTGCGAAAGTACAATACAACAATGAAGCACGCTACATTCCGCGTGAAAGTATTATAGAAAGCACTTGGAAAAATATTTATATTGGTGTGATAGAAGGTGCTACTGATATTCAAAAAGTAGCTATTGAAGAAAATAACGAAGCAATGCAAGGCTTAGGCTTAGTAATGCAGGCTTATGGTTTTTCTTTATTGACAGATATGTATGGGTCTATTCCTTTTTCAGAAGCTATTCAGCCTGAAAATACGCTTACTCCAGCATACAACACGCAAGAAGAAGTTTATAACGGTGTTTTAGCTATGTTAGACGAAGCAAACACTTTATTAGGTTCTGGAAATGGAGCTATTTTGGCTTCTTCTGATATACTTTATGGAGGCGATGCTTCTAAATGGCAACAATTTGCTAACTCTCTAAAATTCCGTTGCTTAATGCGTATTTCTGCTAAAAAAGATGTTAGCAGCGAATTACAAGAAATTGCAAGCAACAGAAACGTTTTTGGAAGCAACGACGACGAAGCAAAATTAATCTACTTAGGTGCTGACCCTAACGCTAATCCTATTTACGAAACTGTTGTTTTCGGTACACGTGCCGAGTGGAAAGTAAACACAGTATTAGTTGATATGCTAACAGGATTTAATGACCCTCGTTTGCCTGTATATGCACAGCTTAATGATGCAGGAGAATATAGAGGTAAACCATCTGGCTACTCTGTTGTTCCTGATACTTGGAACTTTACAAATGTATCTGCTATTGGTGCAGCTTACTTAGAAGCAGAAGCTCCTGGTTATTTCATGTCTTATGCAGAACTACAATTCTTAATGGCAGAAGCTGCTGAAAAAGGTTATATCAGTGGTGATGCAGCGACATACTACAACGAAGCTATTTACGCAAACTTTATGAGCAATGGTTTAAGTGCAGAAGCATATGATGCTTATATCGCTCAAGGAAATGTAGCTTATAGCAGCTCTAACGGAATGGAACGTATCGGAAACCAAAAATGGTTAGCTTTATTCTGTCAAGGTGTAGAATCATGGACAGAGCAAAGAAGAACAGGCTACCCTGTATTAGAGCTTGCTATTGACCCAGCTCCAGGTGTAACCACTATTCCTATGCGTTATACTTACCCAGATATTGAACAGTCAGTAAATAGTGATAATTATAACACGGCAGTTAATGCTCAAGGTGAAGACTTATTAACAACCAAAGTTTGGTGGATGGACTAATTCTTTTCATTTAAAAATTATTGAACAAAAAACATGAAAAATATAATTAATATAAAATTGCTCTTCTTGTGTATGTTGGCTATCGTATCTTGCGAGCCAGAATACCAAGATTTTGCTACCGAAGATTCAAAAACAGGTGGTTTAGTTGGTGTACAAACACAACTAATTGGATATGTTATTGGTGATGTCAGAGATTATGATGTCTCAGTAAGAGTTTTTCAAGGTGAAACAAAAACAACTTCTATTCAAGTACTAAAAAGTTTTACCTATATTGATGGCGATGGTAATGTAGTTACTACTGAAGAAATCGAACATGAAACGTTCACGATTTCTGAACAAGCAACTGCACTACTTAATTTTCCTGTAAACTACAATGATTTGAAAGCAGGTCTTACTGTAAATGGTCAACCATTTCCAGATACAGATGCTGGTTTGCAAATTGGTGATTTCTGGACACTTACTTTCGTATCTACAACTAGCAATGGTGATGTATTCAGAAATGGAAGCTCGGCTGAAGCTAAAATTAGCGTAGGTACTCGTTATGCAGGTGTATATACTATCGCAACAGGTATCTATTATCACCCTGATGTATTAGATGGCCCTGCTTCTACATATGCAGGCTCTTATCAAAGAATTATCGAATCTGTTAATTCTAATACTTATAAGATGACAGATATAGGTCCTTGGGAAGGAGAATCTGATAACTTCTTTTATTTCGTTATCAATGAAGACTTAACAATTGATATTCCAAAAGAATTTAACGGAACTACACAGTTGATTTGGGGAGCTGACGAACTTGCAAACTGTACTGACAATCCAAATGAACTGGATAGAGTGCTTTGCGACAACTTCGTAATAGCAAAAGATAGTGGAAAAGACATTATTCACATTTCTTATGGATATATTAGAACTAGTGGTACTCGCCAATTTGACGATGTACTAATTAAAAACTAATTTCATAAAATATTAGGATATATTACTGAATCAATATAAGATATAGCGAATATATTACTTTGTATATTTGCTATATCTTTTGTGATAATGCTAACATAACTATACAAAAAAATAAAAAAAACAATATAAAATATGAGATATACTAACCAAATTAGTGTATTATTACTCTTTGTAATACTAACATTTGTTAGCTGTGATAAAGACGAACATACAGATTTTAGCACTTTAGATGCAAGTACAGTAACTGCCACTTTAGATGCAAATTTGCCCTCTACCATCTTAGAACAAGATAGTACTTTTGTGATTACTATTAGTCTAGATAAGCCACAGGTTGTCGATATGAAATTTTATATGTCATTACTCGAAGGAACAGCTACTGAAGGCGAAGACTTCGACTATGACCACGAAATTGTGATTCCTGCTTATGCTACTTCTGGTTCTAGCGAAATCAAAATTTACAATGATTTAACGATTGAAGAATCAGAAACATTTACTGTCGTTTTCGGAGATACTTCTACACCTAACGTAAATTTTGTGCAAGCAGAACACACAATAACTTTGGAAAACTATGTCAATCCAAACTTAGAAATGTACTTTGAGTGGGACGCAGTATTGGCTACTGATAGTGGCGAAGTGCACTTCTGCGATTATGTAGATTTAGATGTTTATGTATTTGACACAGACGGAAACGATTTAGGTATTTATGATGCTGCAACAGGTGCTTGCCCAGAAGCTATGTTATTTTCAGGAATGGCTGACGGCGATTATATCTTGATGACTAACCTTTGGTCTAGTGGCGTTATTCCTGACGACCCAGCAGTAGTAGTAGAATTTCCTATTACAGGTACTTTCATTCAAGGTGGTTTGTTTGAGATGCACATGACACAATCTAGCGAAAACTCTTTCTCTTCTGCCGATGGCGATAGCAGCGATGATTTCAGACCTTTAGCTAATCTTAGTATTTCTAATGGCACTTACACAATTACTGCTCCTTAATTTGAGAGTGTAAAAATATTCTTATAAAAAAAGGCAGCCTTATTATTTTGTAAGACTGCCTTTTGTTTTTTTATAAAAAAAGTGCTTATAAATCAAAAACCTTATCAAATGCTACTCCCTTAGCTGTCTGTTTTACCGTAGCACAAGCTATTTGTGGGTCATGCTCAAAAAACAAGATATGACCATTCTGAGCTGCTGCTTCCAGATACGTTTTTTTCTCCTCTAAAGTGAGCAAAGGCTGCATATCATAAGCCATCACATAAGGCAATTTGATATGAGCAGTAGAAGGGATAAGGTCAGCCAAATAAACCAAAGTCTTACCTTTATACTCAATGTGTGGCAACATCATTGCATGTGTATGTCCATGCACAAATTGCACACATACACCTTTCATAATTTCTTCGCCATCTTTCGCAAACCTAAGTTTGTCTTGCTCTTGCAAAGGCACAAAATTTTCTTTCAAAAAGCTTGCTTTTTCTCTCGCATTTGGTTTCAAAGCCGTTTGCCAATGTGCTTCATTGCTCCAATAAATAGCATTTGGGAAAGTAGGCACTAAATCACCATTTTCATTTCTAGAAACCGCTCCTCCAACATGGTCAAAGTGCAAATGTGTCAAAATGACATCGGTAATATCGGCAGGCGAAAAACCATGCTTTGCCAAAGACGACAACAAACTCGCTTCGCCATGAGGCGATACATAGCTAAAAAACTTCTCACTTTGTTTGTTTCCCAAGCCTGTATCAATCAATATACGCCTGTCTTCTTGCACAATAAGCAAACAACGCATTGCCCAAGTACACAAATTTTTTGCGTCTGGCATATTAAGCCTTTGCCAAATGGTTTTTGGTACAACGCCAAACATTGCTCCACCATCTAGTTTAAAAAAACCTGTATCAATAATATATAACTCCATTGGAAATAAAATTTTTGTTGGCAAGCAAAGTAAGGTTAATTTCAGAAGTGAACAAGATTTGCAACTATTTTTTCAAAATTTTTAGCCGATAAGATTAAGGTTTATTTAGACTTTTGTTTGCGAAATGATTTGTTTTTATATATATTCGCAGTCTGAATTTTTAACAAAACTATTGTAAACAGATGGAACTGCTCTATATTTGGATAAAAGAATATAATAATATCAAAGAAGAAGGTTTTAATTTCAGCCCTCGCTATTGGTTTAAGTTTGATAAAAATACTAATACGCTGACTTGTGAGAAACGAAAGCCAGAACTTGCAGATATTTTTAATAATACAGAAGAAGAGAAAAAGAAAAAATATGCTAAAATAGTGAATGTAACGGCTATTGTGGGCGAAAATGGTACGGGGAAGAGTAGCTTGTTGGATTTTTTAATGCTTTCTAATAAACATGAATATCCATCTATATTATTATTTTCAAATGAGAAAAATAATTTAATTTTTTCTACTCTAAATGAAAATATCATCAAACCCACTAATTGTCAAATGATGTTTAATTGCAATAATATGAGCCATAACATATTGAGCAATAAAATTATTTTCTATAGCCCTATTATTGATTTTAGAAACTCTATAAACTTAGGAGCTAAAAATAAAGCTGCTGATAGAGGACGGCAATTTTCTGAAAAAAGTGAAAAACTTAGTCAAATATTCGATATTTCTAGTAATACTTTATTGTATAAGGAAGAACTTTCTTTGCATATAGTAAAAGATGTTGAAAGACAGTTAAATGTGATTTTATATGCAGATAAAAATGAAAAATTAAAAGACGAGTTTAATAAAATTAGTATTCCTAAAAAGTGTAAAGTAAAGTTTGCTCATATAACAGGAACAAATATAACTCATGGAGAGCGTAAATTTGTCGTCAATACGGAAAATGTTATAAATAAAATCATTAAAAATAATCCTGATTATGGTGCTATTTACCAAAATATTTTATACAATCGGAGTTTATTTAACGAGTATAATAAAAGTCTTGGAAATAAAGACTTAGTTTATTTAATGGAAAATGATATTAGACCTAGCATATTTAAACCTAAAATAGAAAATAATAAAATAGTTATAGATGATAAAGGGGAAATCCAAAAAGAAGAAGATGTTTTGGAACAAGAAACAAAAGAGCTAAATAAGTGTATTCAAGAATTGATTGGTGTCTTAAATGAAAATATTCAGACTGTTAATTTTGAAGATACCCAAAATGAAAATAATTTTAGAAAATCTCAAAGCATCGAATTTAATTTTGAAACTACGAAGAAAATTTTAGAATTTTATTTAAACTATATAAATGCTTGGAAAAATATTAGTCATCAGTTTTATGATTTCCTACAATTTGATTGGCGAGATATGAGTTCTGGCGAAAAAGCATTTTTAAATCTTTATTCAAGGCTTTGGGACGCTAAAAAACAGATAGAACAGAAGGAGAAAGAAAGAGAAGAAAAAGATAAGTCTAAATTCCTTTATTTACTCATAGACGAAGGCGAAATGGGTTTTCATCCAAAATGGCAGAAAGCATATTTAAAGCGTTTGATAGATTTTGTAAAAGTAGCTTTTGAGGGTAAAAAAATTCAAATTATTATGACATCGCACTCGCCTTTTTTGGTATCTGATTTGCCTAAAGAGAATGTTATTTTTTTGAGAAAAGACGATGATGGAAATTGTGAGGTAGCAGAACCAAATTTTAAACGGACTTTTGCGGAAAATATACATACGCTTTTAGCTAATTCTTTTTTTATGGAAAATGGTTTAGTTGGCGAGTTTGCTAGAGAAAAGATATTAGGCATAAAGAAGAAACTTGACGATGCGAAATATATTTTAGAAGAAGATGAAAAAGAATATTTTGAAGCAGTTATAGAGAGCATTGGTGAGCCTATTTTGCGGCATATTTTTCAGAAGAAATTGAGAGAGAAAGTAAAAGGTAATGTAAAACCGCCAGAAGTTCAGAAAGGGAAATTGGAAGAAAAAATAGATAAAGTTTTAACAGAAATGGAAAAGTTACAAAAGGAATTAGACTCATTGAAAGAATTTAATGATTTTAAAAAGAAAAAAAATGAAGAAGCGGAATAAATCGTAGGTTTCACATATTTATAACACGTTTTGAGATAAAGATTTAAAAACTATTCGATAACAAACCTTGAAGGTTTTTAAAACCTTCAAGGTTTAACAAAAAACAAAATTATGATAAATTTAAAACATACTTTTCGCAGTCAGGCACATTTGGATAGTGTTGTGAAGGAGTATTATAAAAAAATAGGAAGTTGGGTAGAAGAGAAAATTTGTTTAAGCTTAGAAGCAAATGAGGATAATGGGTTGTTGAAATTTATTAAATGTAATTTAAAAACAATTATTGCAGGAAAACCTGACGAATTGATAGAGTTTTATGAAGAAATAAAAAAAAAGAATTTTGATGATATCGTATTTATAAGAAAAAATAACAAAAAAGAAAGAAAAAAAGGAAAAGCAGGAAAAAAAGAAACTGTAACGAAGTTTCTAAAATATGCCTTTGATTATGATAAATTTCGTAATGAAGATGCTGGAAAATGGTGGGCAGAACAGTTGAATATTAAAACTTGCGTTTATTGCAATACACAATTTGCTCATGTTTTAAAGTTGGAAAACGCCAAAATAAAGCGAACTTATCAAATTGACCATTTTTTTCCACAAGTTGATTATCCTTATTTTGCTTTATCATTTTACAATCTTATTCCATCTTGCGGTACTTGCAACGGTGGAAAAGGCGATAATAATGTAAATGCTGATTTTCATCCTTATAAATTTGATTTTGACAAAGAAGCCGTTTTTTCAGTTGATGAAGAAAGTGTAATTGATTTTATTTTAGGTAGTGACCAAACTAAACTAGAAATAGATATAAAACCTCGTTCTGAAAAAGATAAAAAGGATATTGAAGCTTATGTAGATGATTTCAAACTAAAAGAAGTGTACGCCAATCACACCGACATAGTAACAGAGCTATACCAAAAAAAATACCATTATCCAGAGAGTCGCAAACAGGAAATCAGCAATTTATTGGCAGGTGCAGGCGAGCGACTTACGCCAGAAGAAATTACGAGAATGTTGCGAGGCAGTTATATCGAGCGAGAAAAAATATTGCAGCGGCCACTTTCCAAGCTCATCAAAGACATTTCCGACGAACTTGATTTGATATAGCACACAAGATTTACCACAATCATTTGGCTATCTCAATATTTAAACCTATTTTTAAGGCTTGCAAGCAAAAAATGTAAACGAAAACTGATAGTATGAAAGAGCTACTTTTAGAAGTCAAAAACTTGGAAACGCACTTTAAGACAGAAGACGGCATCGTGAAAGCCGTAGATAAGGTGAGTTTCAACATATATAAAGGCGAAACCGTTGGTATTGTAGGCGAATCGGGTTCGGGAAAGTCTGTCACATCGCTTTCTATCATGGGCCTCATTCCGCAGCCTCCTGGCTATATCGCTGGCGGCGAAATCCTATATCATCGTCCAGATGGCAGTGTGATTGACTTAGCCCAAATTTCGGAAGACGAATTGCGAAAATATCGAGGCAACGAAATCGCCATGATTTTTCAAGAACCGATGACTTCGCTAAATCCTGTTTTTACTTGTGGCGACCAAGTGTTAGAAGCTATTTTGCTACATCAGGAAGTGAGCAAAGCGGAGGCAAAAAAACGCACCATTGAGTTATTTGAAAAGGTGCAACTGCCAACGCCAGAACGCATTTTCGACTCGTATCCGCATCAGCTTTCAGGTGGCCAAAAGCAAAGAGTAATGATTGCAATGGCGATGTCTTGCGACCCAAATATTTTGATTGCCGATGAGCCGACAACGGCACTAGACGTAACGGTGCAAAAAACGATTTTGGAACTCATGGAAAAGCTAAAACGTGAGATAGAATCGTCAGTTATCTTTATTACGCACGATTTGGGCGTGATTGCTGAAATCGCAGACCGTGTTATCGTGATGTATAAAGGGCATATCGTGGAGCAAGGTTCGGTATATGAAATTTTTGCAGCACCAAAACATCCTTATACAAAAGGTTTGTTAGCTTGCCGTCCGCCACTCGGAAAACGCCTAAGCCGCTTGCCTACTGTAAACGATTTTATGGGTTTTGAAGATGGCAAAATGATAGAAAAAGTAGCTTCTATCGAAGAAATGATTAAAAAAGTAGAAATAGATGCAAGTGCAACGCAGGAAAGATTTGCGAGGCTAGAAGCACAAGAGCCTATTTTGAAAGTTAGAAATCTGAAAACTTATTTCCCTTCAAAACGCAACTTTTTCGGCAAGGTATTGGATTATGTGAAAGCCGTTGATGATGTGAGTTTTGATGTATATCCAGGCGAAACACTTGGTTTGGTGGGCGAATCTGGCTGTGGAAAAACGACTTTAGGGCGTACACTCTTGCGACTTGCTCCAGCTTTTGGCGGCTCGGTACACTACAAAGGCAAATCTATTTTGGATATGCCAGCCAAAGAAATGACCGAATTGCGTAAGGAAATGCAAATCATTTTCCAAGACCCATATTCTTCGCTTAATCCACGTCTGACTATCGGAAATGCGATTATGGAGCCTATGCAGGTACACAATATTTTGGATAATGACAAACAACGCAAAGAAAGAGTAGTTGAGCTATTGGAAACTTGCAATATGTTACCAGAGCATTTCAATCGCTATCCACATGAGTTTTCGGGTGGCCAGCGACAGCGTATTTGCATTGCGAGAGCTTTGGCACTCAATCCGAAATTTATTATTTGCGATGAATCTGTTTCGGCACTAGATGTGTCGGTGCAAGCACAGGTTTTGAATCTCTTGATTGAATTGCGAGAAAAATTTAAGTTTACTTACATTTTTATCTCTCACGATTTGTCGGTTGTGAAGTTTATGAGCGACAGAATGATAGTGATGAATAAAGGTAAAATTGAGGAAATGGGCTTGGCAGACGATATTTACAACGAGCCGAAAAAAGCTTATACGCAAAAACTCATTTCTGCCATTCCGAAAGGCGAGTTGAGCGATATTGAAGAAAGACATGGTAGGTAAAAACGATGTTTTTAGAAAAAGTGAAGAACGAAAACTATTTTGTTCTTCACTTTTTTTTTGCGTTTTAACTTACTAAAGTGTTGTTTGATTGCTTTTAAAATGGTATCTTTTGGAGAAAACATTCAAGAATATGAAAATAAAAAACTTAGCAAACTATATTGACCATACTATTCTGAAAGCTATCACTACACGCCAACAAATAAAAACTTTGTGTTATGAAGCAATTGAATACGGTTTTGTAGCGGTTTGCGTACCTCCTTGCTATTTGTCACGAGCCAAAGATTATTTGAAAGATACAGAGATAAAAGTAGCTACGGTTGTCGGTTTTCCGATGGGTTATAGCAATAGCATTTCGAAAGCGGAAGAAGCTTTAGTAGCTATTTTGGAAGGAGCAGATGAAATAGATATGGTCGCAAATCTGTCGGCTATCAAAGAGCAGGCGTGGGAATATGTACATAAAGACATTTACCGTATCAATTTGCATTGCAAAAATAAAAAAGTAAAACTGAAAGTGATTATAGAAGCTGCTTTGCTCACCGATGAAGAAATTATTAAAGTTTGCGAAATTTGTGCTGCCTGCAACGTGGATTTTGTGAAGACTTCGACAGGCTTTCATGGCACAGGTGCGAAACTCGAAAATGTCGTTTTGATGCGTCAGCATTTGCCCAATCACATCAAAATAAAAGCTTCTGGCGGTATCAGAACACGCAGTTTTGCTCTGCAACTCATTGAAGCTGGAGCAGACCGTTTGGGTTGTTCGAGTGGCGTTGCTATTATGAAAGAAAAAGCTCAGTAGTTTTTATTTTTTTTGAAGAAAGCAAGCATATAAAAAAAAATATTGCAAACCAATTTATTGATTTATTTTTCTAAAAATTTAATTTCATTTTTTTTCGCCTTTTCAATCTATAAAACACCATTTTACAATACTTTATACATGAAAATAAAAATAAATTCTAAAATGTTGGTACTTCATTTTTCGAAAGCTAAAATAACGCAAAAGAGATTTTTTAACGCACTTTAAACTTTTGTCACGTTTGTGTATCAAAAAAGGGACTTCGGTAATAAACGGAGACGCAAAAACAGAAAAGCTGATAGCTTGCTTTGCTGTTTTATTTCAAAAATCTCACAAACTCACTTTTAGTGCTTGGCACTTAAAAAAAATTAAATATTATGAAAAAGATAGTTTTTCTTCTCGCAATCACAATCGCAATGTTCGCAAATAGCGATAAACTTTTCGCTCAAGTAGATTTTTCTAGTGTTGGTCTAAACAATGATTTATTGAAACAACTGCCAATGGGAACAAATGGCTTTAACCCTTCTGCTATCGGTGTGCGTGTAGAAGCGACAACTTCTGGTGGCGTAGGAATGGGTGCTACTTTCCAACAAACACTAACAAAACGTACTGGCTTGGAAGGCATCATTACAGGAAACAATACTGACATGAGAATTACGGGCTTATATGAATATTTTCAGCCTTTGGTTTTCAAAAATTGGAAAGCTTATATCGGTGGCGGTGGACATATTGGTCTAACACATTCGGCTGGCTCGGCACAACTTTTAGCCGATATTTTTAATGGTTCAATTGATATGAACAACGGAAGACAACTATTTTTGGGTGTAGATGGTATCGTAGGTGCTCAATATGATGTGCCAAATATGCCAATCAATATTTCGATAGACGCAAAACCTGCTTTACACTTAAACAATCACCCTAACAAATTTGAAATCGGTGTTGGCTTTTCGGTACGCTTCAAACTCGGCAGCGGTGGCGGAAATGGCAATGGAAACGGAAAAGGTTCTGGCAGTGGCTCTGGCGGAGGTGCTAGTCAAGGCTCGAAAGGAAACGGTTCTAGTGCAGGCTCAGGAAGCGGTGACGGCTCTGGCTCTACCACGAAAAAAGGTACAGTAAAAGTAAGAAAGCAAGACAAGGGTTCTTCAAACACAAACTCTAACTCAAATAGCGGTGGTAACAATGGCAATTCTCGCACAAATACTCGTGTAAGTCCAAGTCCACAACCAAGTCCATCGCCTACACCTGCACCAACGCCAAGCAATGATAACAATGGCAATAACAATAGTAACGGTTCTGGTGGTAGCGGCAACGACAACGGCGAAGGCTGGGACTAAGCCAACAACAAAAAAATACTATTCTATCTTTTAGTAAGCTATAATATTTAATAAAAACGCTTCTTGATTTATTTCGAGAAGCGTTTTTTTTGTGTTAGCCAAACAAGAAAATAAATTGCTCATTTATGGAAGCCAAACGGCCTATATTAATTAGTGTT
Source organism: Chitinophagales bacterium (assembly GCA_049613665.1). Lineage (GTDB taxonomy): Bacteria > Bacteroidota > Bacteroidia > Chitinophagales > UBA2359 > JBMZCV01. The sequence continues at coordinate 35,538 of JBMZCV010000012.1, forward strand.
TGGCAATTATCGCTCAAAATGTATTTTCATGCCTTCATGCGAAGCTCTAAAACCCAAATTTTCGTAGAAACGAATGGCATCTGGCCTTTTCTTGTCGGTGGTGAGCTGCAACAAATGTGCTTTTCGTGCCTTTGCTCTCGCTATCGCCCATTCAAACATTTTCTTGCCTATGCCTTTATTTCGCTCCGTTTTTCTGATGCGTACTGCTTCTATTTGAGCTCTAATGCCGCCTCTATAAGTGAGATATGGAATGAAACTAAGCTGCAAAGTGCCTACGATTTCCGCTTTTTCGTTTTCTACCACTATGAGTTCTTGGTTGTTGTCGGCAGCAATGGCTCTAAAAGCGGTGAGATAGGCTGGCGGCAATGGAATGGCAAAATTTTCTCTCTGCTTGCCGAGTTCGTCATCTGCCAACATCGCTACTATTGATACTACATCTTTTTCTGTGGCTCTTCTGAATGCTAATTTCATGTTGTTGTTTTCTTTTAGTGAGTAGGAAATTTAAAGATAGGCTTTTTTCATTTTCTATTTTTTTATATGCTAGAAAAAAGCTAAATTTAGGCTACAAAACTATAAACAAACTAAAAATCATGTTTCCACTATGATAAATTCTTATTCCATAGCTGCTTTTTGCGTTCTTGTGCTTTTTGTTGCGTTTTATTTTAGACGAATAAGAGGAAACAAAAAATTCAATAATCCTCTTTCGCTTCGCAGAAAAGAAGATGAAAAAACGCCAAACAATTATTTTAAGAAAACAGCACCGCCAAATATAAAAGAAGAATCGCCACATTTCCATGAGCGTATCAAAGAATTGTTGGAACTGAAATATAGTGCCGAAAAGCTACAATTAGAATACGATGCACAAATAAAAGTTTTGTACGGCCAATACAAACAAGGTGTGCATAATTATATTTTCGTGATTTCGTGCTGTGCAGGAAAACGACATCAAACCCTCACAAGCGAAGATGTAGCGGCTATTTACAATAAAAACAACAAATATGCTTATGAGATATTTCCCACTTTGCCCAAAAATTCGGTGAAGCATTTTTATATTTTGTTGGAAAATGGCGATTTTGATGGACAAACAGATTTTGGTTTGTTTACGGAAGAGGAGTTTATGACGAAAGCACTCATCAATTTTGAGCCTTATTTAGAAAAGCTCATACAGCAGTTTGAAGAAGCACCGCTGCCCTATTCGATAGCAGAGAAAAAATATACTTTGCAAGATACTTTTTTGCCACCGAGTTTCAATAAAGGAGAGCAAGATTTAAAAACGCATTTAGACCAATGGCTAGACGAAAAAGGCAATAAACAATTGGTAGTTTTGGGCGATTATGGGATGGGCAAAACGACTTTTATGAAATATTATGCCTACCGCTTGGCAAAAGACATCATAGACGGCAAAAAAGACATTAAACGCATTCCTGTGCTGATTTCGCTCACAAATACCTCGCCTATGCACGAAGGCATAAAGCTAAAATGTGAACATTTTGTAGGCAAAGAACTCAAAATAGATTATAGTTTGTTTGAAAAACTCATACACAAAGGCAAAATTGTGTTTCTGCTAGATGCTTTTGATGAAATGGGTTTTATAAATACCGACAAAAGACGTTTCAAACAGCTAGACAGCATTTTTCAACTCGCCACAAAAGGCAATAAAATTGTGATTTCTGGGCGGCCGAGTTATTTCCCTACCGAATATGAAATGCAAAAATCGCTGAGAGTAGGCGACAAAGCGGCTTCGGATATGCCAAAAGTATTTCCCTATACCAAATTACTAAAATTAGATGATTTTGAAGCTGAAAAAATAAAAGCAGCGATTTATTCTTATTATCCCGAAGAAATGGATAAATATATGTCTTTTGTTCAAAATAATAAAAGCATTTATGAACTCTGCAAACGGCCTGCTCTGCTGCATATAGTGCGAGAAATGCTACCGAATTTGATGGAAAAAGAGGAAAAAGAGCAAACCGCAGGCCAACTTATGCAACAATATACGGAGCATTGGATAGATAGGCAAATGAATAAAAAAGAAGTCGAAAACAGCGAAAAAGGCATACCGAGTATATTGAGTGAGTATTTTCCAGATAAGGAAGATAAAAAAGCGTGGCTATTGGAATTTTTCACTGATTTGGCAGGCGAATATTATAGTGATAAGGCTGGAAATGTCAGTTTAAGCGTAGCTGATGTAGAAAAAGTATTGGAAGAAAAGCTTAAAACGGAAAATATTATTACAAATGGGAATGAAAATGCGAATATTTTACACGAAGTGCTAACGGCTGGTTTTATAGAGCGAATAAATGATGACTACCGCTTTGTGCATAAGCCTTTTTATGAATATTTTGTAAGTAGAAAAATCATTACATTACTGCATAAAAAGGAAGAAACAAAAAAAGAAAACGATACTAGAAATATCAAACATCCTTTGTTGCAAAAAGAATGGAGCAATGAAGTGATTGATTTTGTATATGATGCCGAAGAACTGCAAGATAGTAAGGCAGAAGCTGCAAAAGAAAATATACCTTTATTGCTATATTTGACAAATAACAAGTGGCAGGCGAAAATGAAAGCGAGTTTCTTTAAAGTATGGTGTAGGGTTTGGTATGCGACAAGTGGAAATGTTTTAGGGCTTATTTTATTGTTATTTACTATTTTGGGTTTAGGAGTATTGTTAGAGACTGATTTTGTGCAGAATGATGCAATTTTGAAAAATACCATACATGGTGTTAAATTTATTTTAGGTTTAATTTTTATTGCAGGATTAGTATTAGGATTAGTATTAGTATTAGTATTAGTATTAGGATTAGTATTAGTATTAGGATTAGGATTAGTATTAGGATTAGTATTAGGATTAGGATTAGTATTAGGATTAGGATTAGTATTAGTATTAGGATTAGGATTAGTATTAGTATTAAAAGCAAAAGAAAATAGAGTATTAGTATTAGGATTAGTATTAGGATTAGGATTAGGATTAGTATTAGGAAATATAGGTATCAGTATTGGAGTGGAACTTGCATTTATCATGGCACTTTTTATTACAAGTTTATTGACGGAAACAAATGAGAAAATAGAAAGTTTTTTTGATAATTTAACTCATGCTATCAAACTAATAGTTGCTTTAATGATAGGTAGTATTACTGCTTATTTTCTTACTTGGGAAATAGGTATAGGCTGTTTTTTCGGAAGTATAGTGGCTTTAGAATTCAAGAAAATTAGTTTAGAGAAAATAACGTCTTTCGTCAAAAAAAATATACTGACCAAAGCTTTTTATATTGCTTATCTCAAACAGCAAGGTAATTTTAGTATTAATCAAAGTTTCTCTAGCTTTTTTCTGATGGAAAACTTATATAAATATCGCACTAAAAAACACGAAAATATAAATATTCAGCGGCCTTTTAGCTATTATTCTTTTCAAGAACAGTCTATTTCAAATGCCAATATTCATTTATTTGAATATATATTTTGGTATTGTTATTTAGAAAACATTGTTTTAAAAGGTAACTTTTTAAGTTTAGTTTTTGGCAATTCTAGCTTGAACAATGTCGATTTTTCAGACTTAAAACCTTTATTTAAATTTGATGATATTTTACAAATTAGCAACATTTCTCCAGAACAAATAGACGAATATAGCTATCAATCTCTTTTAGCATTTATCAAAAAACATGATTTAAAAATAGGAAAGCATATAGAAATAACAAAAAGCGATTGGCTTTTAGAAAGGTTACAAGAAGATTTAAAATAGGCTTTTGGGATGAAAATCTAACAAATAATTGTCATTGCGAACATCTTTTGAACGAAGTGAAAAATGAAAGTAATCCCATAAGACAAGCGGTAAGTAGTTAAATGACTTTTTGTCGGCTTCGGCATGGTTTAGATTGCTTCGCAGGCTCGCAATGACAATTATTTGTTAGTGTTAGTTTTTCCGTTTTTAATACCGAATTGCAGCATTTCCAATAAAACTAGCATTAGGCAGATAAAAATTGAAATCGCCGATAGTCGTACTACCATTCATATCAGCATCAGCAGCATTATACATATTTAGTTGTCCAGCTTCTAAGAGATAACGATTGAAGTCGCTGACAGTAATTATGCCATTGCCATCAAAATCGCCAGCTACTAAGGCAAAAACATTAGCAGCTACTTGTTTTTGCTGTGCTGTACCTAGTGCATTGCTCATGTTTGCCGAAAAATCGTAAGTGCCTTGCTGTGGAAGGCTAATTGCTGTTGCACTCGCCACATCTATATGATTTCGGCTACGCACTATCACATAATAATTGTTGGCTTCGTCCAAATTATAAAAAGCTACACCTGTATCAGCATTTGTGCCTACAATTTCGCCATTCTCTAGCAAAATAGCCGCTCTACTTTCTACTATTGTCGAAGCATCAGCCGCATCTATCACTTCTAACAACACCCAATCTACCGCATCAATCGGCATAGCATTGGCATTATCAAAAGCCTCCAAACCTGCATAATTCCACGGACTTTCATTGAATGGCTGACGAATCGGCAATAAATTTTGCGTTCTCAAATCAGTATTCATCAAGCCAGTCGCTGAATTGAAAGGAGCTTCCAACATCACTTTTGTGCTAATAAAATGCTTAGATATAGTATTGAGATAAATGCGTGGCTGAAAACCATTAGAAATACCGACAATAACGGCATCAATATCGCTATCGCCATCAACATCGCCAATATCTACACTCGACAAATAGACACTCCAAAGCTCATCGGCTAAAACAAAGTTGTTGTTTCCTTGATTTTCGTAAATAGCTCCAGCAAATTCTGCTCCCTGAATAGAACCTGTCACCAAAATATCCATATCGCCATCATAGTCAAAATCGGCAAAATCTGATGTTCCTAAAGAAGTAATTGGAAAAGGTGTATTTGGAAAGAAGCTAAAGTTACCTGTACCATCATTTAAGTACAATTCCGACATATTGCCAGAGCTACTTTGCCCACAAATATGCACATCTATATCGCCATCATTGTCTGTATCGCTTACCGCAATATCGCCAGCCAAAAAACCAGTAAAAGGCGTGCCTGCAACTAGGCTAAAATTGCCATTTCCATCGCTGGCATACAAATTTGTGGTATAAGCACCATTATCATCTTCGCCAGCTACAATTACATCTTTGTCGCCATCATTGTCCATATCAAAAAAAGCGATAGAACTTCCTCGCAAAGCCTCAAAACTTGCGTTGGCTACCGAAAAATCGCCACTACCATCATTCAAATACAAAGTAGTATGTCCGCCAATATTAGAACCAACATCTATATAGCCTGTCATCAAAAGGTCTAAATCGCCATCATTATCTACATCTTCAAATACAAATTCTCCTTCACTTTGAGGCTGAAAAAGGGTGTTTTGCTTTAAAGTAAAATTGCCTATGCCATCATTTAAATATAGTTTGGCGTGCCGATTTGGAGTAAAATCGGTGCCTGTTATCAATACATCTAAATCGCCATCATTGTCGATGTCGGCAAAACCTGTGCTTCCAAATTGCACATCTACAAATGGCGTGTTCAACACTTCTGTAAAATTAGCATTGCCATCATTGACATACATAGTTGTTATAACCGAAGATTGGCGACCGCTAATGATTAAATCTAAATCGCCATCATTGTCAATATCGCCAAGCGAAAGTGACGAATTTCGTGATTCGTTTAAGGAACTACTGCTGGCCGCTTCTTCCAAATTGATGTTTTGTGCCATTGCTGCTATGCAAGTAAAACAGCACAAAAGAGATAAAATTTGTTTTTTCATTTTTTAACTTTTTTTAAGATTTCTAAAACAAAACATTATATTTTTGATTTTGTTTAGTCAAATATTAAAAATATAGTTATCCAACTATTCATATATAGAAAAAACATAAGCCTATCTCACTCGATAAGCCACCAAGTTATTATTCAAACCGCCAGCAATCAAAATATCGTCACCGCTCTTAAATAAGTCAGTCATCACGAAAGGTGTGCTTGCCGACATTGGAAAATCTGGATGAAATTTGCCATAATTTTCTAGCAAATATGCTTTCTTATTTTTCTTGCAAAATACACCAACAGCCGATTTATTTTCTTTGCTCAAAGACACTTCAAAAATATCGCTCGGCAATGTGCCACTTGGAAAAGTATAAGCAAAAAGTTTCTGCTTTTGGTTGAAAACATAAATTTGTCCATTTGCCAAAAATACATTTTCTTCTAAATCGCTACCCAACACATTGGCCGTTAAAAAATCGCTGACCGTACCTTTTACAAACAATTTACTCCAATGCTTTCCATTAGCATTCACAAAATGCGTTCTGCCGTTTTTTGTGGTCAAAACAATCTTATTTTCGCCATCTCTTTTATCTATTTCTGGAGCACTAATTGGCTTGCTACCCAATGCTTTTTTATAAATCAATTTCCCTTCTGCATCTAGCATATAAAGGTCGCCGATAGAATTTGCCAAAGTTAGAAATCTACGCCCTTTATGGTCAAAAGTCTGAATAGGCTGCTCTATCAAAGATAAATATTTTCGAGGATTCCAACCATTTAAAGGTCTGGCACTATACTCATAACCATATAAATTTTTATTGCCACAAGGCACAAAATAATTATAAGCTTCGCCTTTGCCAAACTGCAACATACTCAAACCAGCAAAAGCAGCCGAACTCAAACGAATAGGATAATTTAAAGCATCTTTTCCTTGATTATCAAGCAAATACACTTTAGATTTTGTATTAAAGAGATAATATAAAGTACCATTTCTGTAATAATCCATCTGTTTTACTTCGCCCAAAATAGGCTTGTCAATGTTGCGTTTCCAAACGATATTTCCCTTTTTATTGATGAGATAAATCGTATGGTTGGCATCTTGAATCATAATCTCTTTTTCGCCTGTTTTGTAATTTTTCAGCAAAGTAGGTTTATTAATTGGTGCAGCTTCTAGCGGAGTATTCCAAACCAAACTCGTTTGCTCAATGGTTTGCGGTGTGTAGCCTATTTTTCCTGTTGTTACCACGCCTTTTCTACCCGAACTAAACTCAAAAGCAAGCGGTGTAATGCGTTTGTAGTATGAAAAATCCTTAGCCAATTCTTGCAAAAAGTTTACAGAGGCATTTTTCTGAAACAATTGCTTGAAGCGTCCTGTTTGAGTATATAAAAATAGATTGTTATCGCTATTTTTTTCAGCCAAAAAGTCTTGAAAATCGCTAGTTTTATTCAATGTTTTTTTCATAGAATAATTTTCAATCAAGACTTTCAAAGTATTTATATTTGTGGTTATAAATACATTATTATCAATTAAAGTAGCATAAGCTTCTTCAAATTCAGCAGCTATTTTATCGCTAAACAAATAGTTGGCAGCCATTTTAAAATTGATTTGCATAAGCCAATATTCGTTATAAGGAATAGGCGGAGGCTGAATGCCATCGGTTGCTACAAAGTGCTGTAAATTTCGCATCGCAACAGTTGAATCGCTAATAGACATCGCAATAAAACTCTCGCCAACATAAGACGCACCGCTAGGTTCTATAAATCCATAAGCCCACTCATTGCCTACCCAATCATTGGCATATTTTCCGAAAGTACCTGTATGTCGATTATTTGTTTTTTTGTGCAAGCTTGCAAAGTCATCTACACTAGCATGTAGCAACATTGCTGTATTGAAAGGCAAATATTTGGGCAATTGCAATTCTTCTTTAAAAGGTGCTTCATCTAAAGCAGTATAGAGCATATTATCAGTATTTGCGAAATCGGCATAACCTTGCACGTCTAAAGCTTTTTTGTCAAACGACAAACCCAACTGTGTCCAATGTACAAAATCGTTGGCTTTCGTAAAAATAGATTCGTGTTGTTGGCTTTCTTTCAAAAAAACACTAGCCAAAAATGGAAAATTTGCAAAATTGATATGCAAAGTAGCATCAGTGGCAGTAAAATTGGATTTCCAAACCTTTTTATAAAACCCATTGGAGCTAAATTTATTCAATTGGTTAAGCGATTCATCTACCAAAACAGGATTTGAACTGCAAATCAAAACGTTGGCAGCTTGTGTTATAGTAAAAGGACGTTTTGCCCCAGCTACCTTTATTTCATAAATTAGCTCGCCCTTAAACTGCCGCTCATCTATCTGCAAACCCGCCGAATCGAGGCGTTCAATTGCTTTGTTGAGGCTAATAGTAAGTGCATTTGTAGGTGTGAGCAATACATAATCGTAGTCATCTGCTCGTGTCAAATGTAGAGAAGCAACTATTTTCGTGTGCTTGTTTAGGCTTTGCTTGAGCAACAAAGAATCGAGCCACACAAAAGAACTTTCTAACTTATTGACCATATCCATATTCTGAAAATCGAGCCAATAACTCGTTTCACTCAATTTCTGACGAGCTTGCTCTACATCATCTATTTCTAGCATCAAAATGGCCGTGTCTGGCACAGCATTAAAGAGTTGTCGGTCGGTGTCCCACAAAAAAAAGTACGTTACAAAAGCAATTATTGCAAGAATAGTAAAAAATGTTAAACGTAAACTAGGTTTCATTCCATCAATATTTGTTATTTTTACGCAAAATTTGTTTATCGTAAAAAATGAGTGTTAAGTAGTCGGACAAATTTATTCTACAAATTGTGGAAGCTAACACCTTAGTTTTTAAGGCATTAGTACAAAATGACCGTTTATTAAGTAGTGCTTGGCACTTAAAATTTAAAAAAAAATGCAAAAAAATTATATTATGTTCGGCTGCATCATGGCAGCTTTAGCAGTTGTTTTGGGTGCATTTGGAGCACATGCCTTAAAAGTTCGTTTAAGTCCAGAGCAATTAGCGACTTTTGAAACAGGCGTAAAGTATCAATTTTATCATGCTTTTGCTATTTTATTTGCTGCTTTATTGCTCGACAAATATCAACACGCATTCATAAACTATGCGGTTTACGCATTTGCGGCTGGCACAGTTTGCTTTTCTGGCTCTATTTACCTTTTAGCAACCAGAGATTTAATTGGACTGACAACTTACAAATGGCTCGGCCCAATCACGCCAATTGGTGGCACGCTTTTTATTGCGGCTTGGATATTACTTTTTTTAGCTGTTTGGGCACAAAAATAAAGAAATACTGAGCGTCAAACACTATTTAATAAACGTCAGATTTGTTGCTAATGCCTTAAAAACTAAGGTGTTAGCTTTCAACGAGCTGTGTCCGTTTATTTTTGTCTAAATACTTAATTTGAGCCAACAAACTGAAAAGCATTTAATTGTTATATTTTGTAACTTTTTTGACTGTTTAAGTGAGAAAATAAAACAAATTTATGACAATTATAGCGAGTTATTGCAAAAAACATTCCTAAAAATAACTTTTCTACATAAAGGTAGTCTAGCGATGCCTAGTATAAGTCACTTTTTTTATAGATAATTCTATAGGAAGTTTGTCATTTTTTTTTGCAAACAATGTGAAGGTTTATATATAATAATATTTTAAATAATAACTAATAAAAACGTAACCGTTTTGATGTCGGCATTTTTTAGCTAAAATTGCCACAATTTAAATGATTACATAAAAACTATACAATGAATTTATACGAACAATACATAGAAAAAATGCGAAAAATAGCTGATGTGCATTATAGCATGGCTGTTTTGGGTTGGGATAGAGAAATTTATTTACCCAAAAAAGGAGCTAAAATGCGTTCACAACAAGTAGCAACATTAGCAGGAATTGCTCATGAAATGGCGACAGCAACAGATTTAGGCGAATTATTAGAGCAATTGAATGTTGATACGACACTTGATGAATGGCAAAAATGCAATGTTTCCAAAACTTTGAAAAGCTACAAACGCCAACAATTATATACAAAAGAGTTCGTTATCGAATCTTCTAATGCGATTTCGGCAGCTTATGCAGCATGGATGAAAGCCCGCAAAAATAACGATTTTAGTTTGTATGAACCAGCTTTGAGTCGTGTTGTGGCTTTAAAAAGACAAGAATGTGAATTGTTGGGCTATGAAGACCATCCTTATGATGCTTTACTCGACCAATTTGAGGCAGATGCAAAAACAGCAGATTTAAATATTTTGTTTGCAGATGTGCGTCGTCAGTTAGTAGATTTCGTAAAACAAATTAATGATAAAGAAAATGTGGCCGATAGTTGGATGTTTCAGCATTTCGACAAAGACAAACAATGGCAGTTTGGTTTAGATATGTTGGCACAGATGGGCTATGATTTTGATGGCGGCCGTCAAGATGTATCAGCACATCCATTCACAACGAGTTTTGGTGCGGAAGATGTGAGAGTGACCACTCGTATTAACGAAAAGAATTTTAGCGAAATGTTTTGGAGCTGTATTCACGAAGGTGGCCACGCTTTATATGAGCAAGGTTTGAAGACCGAAAATTATGGTTTGCCAACAGGAGAAGCCATTTCTATGGGCATTCATGAGTCGCAATCTCGCTTGTGGGAAAATAATGTAGGCCGCTCGTTGCCATATTGGAAGGCTAATTATCCAGCTTTGCAAGCACTTTTTCCAGAAAACTTGGGCAATGTGAGTGTGGTAGATTTTTACAAATCTATGAATAAAGTTGGTAGCTCGCTCATTCGCACAAATGCTGATGAATTGACTTATCATTTTCACATTTCGGTGCGTTTCGAAATTGAAAAAGCTTTGATAGAAGGCAAAATTGAAGTGAAAGATTTGCCAGAAATTTGGAACAAACGCTACAAAGAATATTTAGGTGTTGATGTGCCATCTGATGCACAAGGCATTTTGCAAGATATACATTGGTCGCATGGTTCATTTGGCTATTTTCCGACTTATTCTTTGGGCAGTTTTTATGCCGCACAGTTTTATATGCAAGCCAAAAAAGATGTTGATGGTTTGGAACAAGAAATTGAAAAAGGAAATATGATGCCTTTATTAGATTGGTTGCGTGAAAATGTGCATCAATATGGCAAGCTGTATAGTGCAGAAGATTTGTGCAAAAAAATCACTGGCGAGCCGTTAAAATTTCAATATTTTATGGATTATGCAAAAGAAAAGTACAACTTTATTTATGATTTATAGAAATGCAATTTTTTTATAAGTACCAAATACTATTTAATAAAGCATTCGTTTAGTAGCTAACGCATTGAAAATCAAGGTGTTGTCTTGTTCTGAAATGCCCAAAAACTTCTGAACGACTACTTAAAAAATGAGAATATATGAAAAAGCACCTAATTTTTTTATTAACAATACTGATAGTGAACAATATAAATATATTAGCAAATGACTCGATGAGTTTAACATATCATTTGAGCATGGACGAAGCACATACACATTATTTTGATGTAGAAATGAAAATTGCCAACATCAAAACCGATTCTATCGACATAAAAATGGCAGGCTGGACACCAGGCTCTTATTTGGTTAGAGAATATGCTCGAAAAGTAGAAGCTGCTAAGGCTTTGAATCAAAATGATAACAAAGAAATAGAATGTAAAAAAGTTAGTAAAAACACTTGGCGAATTTACAATAAAACGGCAAAAAACATTTCTTTTTCATACAAAGTATATTCATTTGAAATGACTGTGAGAACGAGTTTTTTAGATACTCGCCATGCTTTTATCAATGGAGCAAGTGTTTTTATGTATATCGACAATATGCAAGATTTGTCTAGCAACATTCATATCAAACCTTACGGCGATTGGGACGCAATTTCTACGGCTTTGCCTGCTGCCAAAAAAGATAAATGGATATTACAATCACCAAATTTTGATGTTTTGGTAGATTCTCCTATTCAAATAGGAAAACACAAAGTCGTTGATTTTAAGGCAGCCAAAATACCTCATCGCTTGGCGATTATTGGCGAAGGCAATTTTGATGAAAGCAAGATGGTAGAAGATATTACAAAAATTGCAGAAGCTTGCACTGATATTTTTGGCACAAATCCTTGCGAAGACGAGGGCTATACTTTTTTGTTGCACAATACCGACAATAATTTTGGTGGTTTGGAACATAGCTTTTCGACTAGCCTCATTTATCCTCGTTGGTCTTATAAACCAGATTTTAAATATGTACGTTGGTTAGGCTTGGTTGCACATGAGTATTTTCATTTGTGGAACATCAAACGAATTCGGCCAGCGGCTTTAGCCTCTTTTGACTATGAGCGAGAAAACTATACAACTTTGCTTTGGGTAGCAGAAGGCGTAACGAGTTATTATGACGATTATTTGCTAAGACGTGCAGCTTTGGTCGATGATAAAAAATATTTGGGCATGTTGGCCAAAAATATTACCAATCACGAAAATCGGCCTGGAAAAAAAGTACAATGTTTGGCAGAATCTAGTTTCGATGCTTGGATAAAGTATTATCGCAATGATGAAAACTCAAACAATTGCTGTGTTTCTTACTATTTGAAAGGTTCGATAGTGGCAGCTATGCTTGATTTGGAATTGCGAAAACTGACCGATGGCAAAAAAAGCTTAGACGATGTAATGCGTTTGTTGTATAACGATTTTTATCTTGAAAAACAAACGGGTTTTACAGATGCAGAGTTTCGTGCTGCTTGCAATAGTGTAGGTGGGCAAAATATGGATGCTTTTTTTGATGAATATGTAAATGATGTGAAACCAATTGATTACAATAAATATTTAGGTTATGTGGGCTTAAAAATTACTAATAAAAATGCAGATAGCAAAAGATTGTCTTTAGATATCAATACGAAAGATGACAAAGGCAAACTTTTGGTAAGAATCGTTAAGCGTGGCGGTGCAGCTTATGAAGCAGGCATTAATGTACACGATGAATTGATTGCGATTGATGGCTATCGCATAAAAAATAAAAGCAATATTGCCGTGCTTTTGGAACGCTATAAAGTAGGCGACAACATAAATGTGACAATTAGCCGTGAAGGAAAATTACAGGACATTTCGGTAGCATTATTGCCCAATACATCATTTAAATATGTGATAGAAAAACTTGAAGAACAAACAGCAACGCAAAAACGCTTGTATGATGGATGGATGTTTTTGAAATAGCTTTTTTTGAAAAAATGTCTTTTCATGTAAAAAACAAAGGCAATTGCACTTATAGTTTGCTTACAAACAATAAAATTCATACTTTTATGCTAGTTTCTAAAAAAGAAACAAAAAAGTGTGATAAATAAATTTTTATTTAATAAAAAAGGAATTATTCAACATGAGCAATTTTGGTTAAAAAATGTTTTTTCGCTCAAAAAGTTTATTGTTGAATAGTGACTAAAAAAACCTCTTTAATGAAAAAATTAAATTACTTTTTTGCGGCAGCAGCGATGCTTTTCATGGGTGTAAGTAGTGCTTCTGCACAGGGTTTGTATGTAAAACCTTCTGTCGGTTTTGGTATGGCTGCTACAAGTGAGATTGTAGGCCAAGAAATCACAAACTTTGGTGAAGAAAATCAAGTGACAGCAAATAACTACAACACTTTTGGCGGTGGTTTAAATGGCCGTTTGGGCATAGGCTATATGTTCAACAAGCATGTTGGCCTCGAATTAGGTTTTATGTATGTGCTTGGTTCTACAGTAACTACCGACAACATTTCGGTGGGTGATTCTTATGACGACTCAGAAGCTAAGGCAAAACGCTACTCTGCTTTGCCTTCATTGGTAGTAGATGCAGGCTTAGAAAAAATTAGCCCTTATGCTCGTTTTGGTTTAACCATACCTTTGGGTGGTGGAACTGATGGACTTAGAGAAAGCAACGATCCTGCACTTGTAAGTAGTGTTATTCCATTATTGTATCCAGAAGCAGCTAGTTTCAAAGCAGTTTCATTGGCTAACGGTCAATTTGGTATCGGTTTTAACTCTGCTTTCGGTGTAAACTACAATATTAGCGATAAAATGGCCATTTTTGGCGAAATATTTTATGAAGCATTGCGTATCAAGCGTGGCACTTATGAAGTTTCGGAAGCTACTCTAACTTTGACTGACGGAACAGAAGAAGATGTATTGGCTTTATTATCTTTAGGTGGAGCATTTCCTTATACAGAGTATTTCCACGAAATCAAAGCAGACGAATTGGCGGCTCACCAGCAAGCAGCAGCAGAAGCAGCATCTGACAATCCTGATGTAGCTACTTATTATGGTACAAAAGATTATCCAGCTTGGGACATCGTGCAAGATGTTAATTTTTCATCTTTTGGCTTCAACTTAGGTGTGAAATTTAGCTTTGGCGGCGAATAAAAATAACTTTTATTTTTTTAGCAGAAAATAAGCAGCATATCGTTTTTCTATATAAGGAAAATGATATGCTGCTTTTATATTTAGTAACGCTCAAAAAATAACTTCTGAATAACTATTTAATACATTGTAATTTAAGAAAATTTTTAGATTGAAGTCCCATTATTTTAGCTTGTTTTTCGAAAAAATTTATTCACGCTAAAAATAAAGGCATTCACTTTATATCTCTTGTTTGCAAAAAAGAAAATACATACATTTATAGTCATGTTACTATAAAATGGAACAAAAATGTTTTAAGATAAACTTATCTAATAAAAAAATATTTTAAATGAAAAAATTAAATTACTTTTTTGCAGCAGCTATGCTTTTTATAGGCGTAAGCAGTACTTCGGCACAAGGTTTATATGTAAAACCTTCTGTTGGTTTTGGTTTTGGTGTTACAAATGAAATTGTAGGCCAACAAATTACAAATTTTGGTGAAGAAAACCAAGTAACAGCAAACAACTACAACACTTTTGGCGGTGGTTTAAATGGCCGTTTGGGCATAGGTTATATGTTTAACAAACATGTTGGACTTGAATTAGCTTTTGTATATGTCGCTGGCTCTACTGTAACAACCGATAATAATTCATTAGGGGAAGAATACGACAATTCGGAAGCATACACTAATCGCTACTCTGCCTTGCCCGCTTTAGTGATAGATGCTGGCTTAGAAAAAATCAGCCCTTATGCTCGTTTTGGTTTAACACTACCTTTGGGCGGAGGAACACATGGCAACAGAGAAAGCAACGCTCCTTGGATGGTAAGCGATGTTATTCCATTGTTGTATGATAGTGCAAGTAGTTTTATCGCTGTTTCTGAAGCACATGGACAATTTGGCATTGGTTTCAACTCTGCTTTTGGTGTAAACTATAACATTAGCAGTAAAATCGCTATATTTGGCGAAGTATTTTACGAAGCTTTGCGTATCAAGCGTGGCACTTATGAAGTCTCAGAAGCAACTTTAACAATGATTGACGGCTCAACAGAAGATGTATTGCCTTTATTATCGTTGGGCGGAGCTTATGCTTATACCGAATATTTTGATGAAATTGATGACGAAAAATTGGCAGCACACCAAGAAGCAGCAGGTGCTGAATATGGCACAAAAGACTATCCTGCGTGGGATTGGGTACAAGATTCTAATTTTGCATCTTTCGGCTTCAACTTAGGTGTGAAATTTAGCTTTGGTGGAGAATAAAAATAACTTTTATTTTTTTAGCAGAAAATAAGCAGCATATCGTTTTTCTATATAAGGAAAATGATGTGCTGCTTTTGTATTTTAACAATGGTTCTGACATTTTTTATAACAATTTTCAGTTGAATAAAAAAACACCTTTTGGCAAGGGAA
>JBMZCV010000013.1:0-48668 GCA_049613665.1 Chitinophagales bacterium
CTAGCCAAAAGGGACTACACGAAAGATATAATTTCTTCCTTATGTTATCTTTGCACCACCCAAATTGTCAAAGAATCAAAAATATCTACTTCCACTTATAAATATTGCAACTTATAAAATTTGTGTTTATCATCAAATCGAAGATGATTTTTGCCCATCCAAACAATAAATTTTCGAAATATTATTTCATTTTTGCGTAGCCAATTATCAAATTCTTTTGGGTTTCCTAAATTAAGCAACCAATAGCAATAGGCTTCAAAATGGCCAGCTTCAATAATTTTTTTTTGCCATTCAAATAGCACATTTTCATATTGTTTATCGTATTTTCTTTCAAACCAACTGTTTATAAATAGTTTTTTGAGTTGATATATGTTTTCAATGCTTATTTCTTCAAAATAATCGCCTAAACCAGCCGCAAAATTCATATCAAACAATACTTGAAAAGGCAGTTTTGTGTTTTGCTCATCTTCCAACAATAAAAACATACGAGACCGCTCGCTAAAACTCAATTTGCGTCCTTCGTTAGTAGGTGCTAACCGTATGCCGCTCCGCAAAGTATGATATAGCAAGTTGCTGATTTCATCTGAGCGTTCAGTCATTGGTTCAAGATTAAGAAAAATTTCGGCATAAAACAAGCCCCAAATTTTTTCGGACGAATTGCAATACAACAAACTTGCCCAATAATAATTGGAAGCAAAATTTGGAGCATTCTCAATACCTTGCTCCCACGCAGCAACTGCTTTGTCATTGTTGTTTTGTCGATAATAAATGCCTCCTAATTCGACATACAACTGGCCAGCATCAGAAAACTTTTTAATGCCTTTCAAAAAAATTTGTTCTGCTTTGTCAGTTTTATCACTCAAATCATAAGCATTTCCCAACAATTGATAATGGCTTGCTACAACATCTTTTTTGTTAAGCGTTTTTTTCAGATATTTGATGGCTTTCGCAAAGTCTTTTTTTACATAATAAGTATAAGCCAACTCATATTGATAAATTAAACTTTTTGGAACAAGTTTCAATGCTTTTTCCAACAAACCTATTGCACCATCATAATCCTGCTTGTCGTCTATCAACGCAACTGCTTGTCGTGCATAGTCATCAGCTTTTTTTTGTTTGTTGTTTGTTTGTGCAGAAAGCGGAACAAAAAAAGAAAACATGAAAAAACATGTAATAAAGTTATATTTTATAAATGAGTGCATAGCCATTTTATTTGAGCAAAAATAAGTGTATTAACCAAAGTTAAATACTTGACACTTAAATATAAAAATATTTTTGATAGGCCAATCAATCTAGCACGCTTGTATTTGTCAAAAAATAGAAAGATGCCACAGAAAAAAGGCTTTAGACAAAATAAGTTTATTTATTTTGCCTAAAGCCTTTTCATTTTTAAGAGACTATTTATATTTTTTATGGTTGAGCCACCATACCTTCTTTGCGTTTGATATTTCGCAAGCTATATTTAGAATTGTAAGCATAGCTATCTTTGTCGGCGTGCATATAAATACAACTACCACCTTTGATAGTATTAATAATTTCACGGTTTAGATAAGTAGGCAAAGCTGGACAACCCCAACTGCGGCCAATTCTATTATGTACGCTAATAAAACGCTGACTTACATACTCTGCTGCATGCATCACAATAGCTCTTTCTCTTGCTTTGTGATTGATGCCATACTCAATGCCGTCTAAACGCATTGAATAGCCGTGTTTGCCAATATAAGTTTCGGCCGTAACAAAAAAGCCTAAACTGCTTTGTAAGGAATTTACTTTATTAGAAAAAGTGTGTGCATATTGAGTACCCGAATTTTGGCCGTGAGCTACCAAAGTTTTATATTCAAGTCTTTTCTTTTTGAGGTTGATTACAAAAAAACGCTCTTCAGACGAAGCTTTTGAATAATCAATAATTGTTAGTATATCATTTCTACGCTTGCGACTTGCTTTTTCAAAACCAGCGAAAGCTTGTTTAAATACATCATAACGAACAATGCCTTCTAAGCCACAATCTCTATACATTTTTTTGGCGCGTGCATTGAAGCCAAAATATGTCTTTTTTGCTCGTTTTTTGCGAATTTTCTTTTCTTTTTTTACTGCAAAAGCTTCTTTTGGAAGGGGAGTTATCGCTGAAATTTTTTCACAAATTTCTTCTATCAAAGTTTCAGCACAAGTATTATTGTCTAAGCTGACAATATTCGATAATTTATCTTGAGGTATATCTTTACAAACTTTTATTAAGGAAGTCTGCAAAGCAGCTTTATTTATATCAATTGTTTTTGCACTATATATTTGAATGCCTAAAAAAACCATTGGAATGGCTAAAAAAAGTGCTATATATTTGTTGTTCATACTCGCTATCAATTAGTTATTTGGCGATTGTGTAAGAAAAAGTATATTTGTATAGTGTGTAATAGTTTTTAGCTAACTGTTTGTTTATATAAATATCACTTAACAAAGTCTTTTGTATTGTCTATTTTCATAATATATAATGTTTGATAGGCAAAAGTAATGCCTAATTTTTATTTTTTTGTAAAAAAAACGTTACATTCTCGTAAATTTTGGGATAATATAAAGTAATATTGCAGCTCCAATAGTTGCCATCGCAATATTTCCTGCCAAACCAGAGGCTGACAATTGTAAAAGCCCAAATAACCAATCTCCGACAACTGCACCTGCAATACCTAAGATGATATTCCACATCATGCCCATGCTATGGCCTCTCATAAATGTGCTTGCTAACCAGCCTGCAATTGCTCCAACAATAATAGCTGTGATAATGTCCATGCTTTTTTGTTGTAAGATTTATAAAAAATGTGTGTTTTTTGTGAAAAAACGTTAATTCTGCACAAAGTTATTATAAAAGCTCATATCTTGGTAATAAAAGTGCAAAAAAATGAAAAAAAAAATGAAAAAACTACTTTTGTATGCAAATTTTGTTATTCAAATTGAACGAGTAGCTGCTTTTTTTCTACGGCAATGCCTTTGCTAACTTCAATACTTTTAACAATACCATCACAAGGTGCTTTCAATACATTTTCCATTTTCATAGCTTCTAAAATCAAGACACTATCGCCTTTTGCTACCTTATCTCCTACCGAAACCATAATATCGAATACTAAACCAGGCATTGGAGCGACAATTTCATTAATTCTCACCGCTTTCATATCGCTAATGCCCATTTTTTCGAGCAACAAATCTAGCTTATCTTTGAGTTTCACTTCATAGTTTTTTCCATTTACATGAATTTGAAATGTCTTGTTGGCAAAATCTGCTGATACCAAAGAAGCATTGTAAGACGCATTGTCTTTTAATATGTGATAAGCTTCATCGGATATTTGGCAAATATCCCATTTTTTTTCATGTGATTGTGTTACTACATCAATTTCTAAATTGTTATTTATTTGTGCTTTATACATTTTTTATTCTAAATAATAAGTTAAAGTTATTTACCCAATAGTTCGGACATTTATACATTTTTTTATCAAAGGCTTAAACATACTATTTTTTTTAGGCTAAGTAACGCTCAAAAAATCTCTGCCTCAAATCGTGAACTTATTTTTTTACTGTTACTAAGGTGGCCACTATTTGCAAGTTTTGCAGCCTTTTGAACTGAAAAATAGTATGTTTACCTTTTCAAAAGGCGTTTTTTTATTCAACTGAAAATTGTTATAAAAATGTCCGAATCATTGATTTGCTACCTATTCTGCCAAATAACGCCCTACTTTTGCGGCTTCCTGACACATTTTTCTAACCGAAATTTGCCCTGTATAATTGCCGAAAATACGTATATTAGGAAAATCTTTTTCTAGCAATTCTTGTATTTCAAAATGAAGTGTTTGCAAAGCAGGCGAATAAAGCGGAATTCCTTTTGGCCACCGATAAATCTGCTGGCCTAAAAAGTCATTTTCCAAACCAAAGAGTCTTTTCAAATCATTTGCTACCATATTTAGTAGTGCTTCATCTGTTTTTTTAAACAATTTGCCATCAAAATCACGCATAATGCAAGTAAGGCTAGCCATATTTTCGTTTGGCGTTCTTTTTTCAAAAATGCAATGATTAAACAAAACTCCTAAAATGTTATAGTTCTCATTTTTAGGAATCAAACAACCAAAACCAGCCTTAAAATTAGGCAAGTTTTTTTGTTCAACAAATAAAGTTATCGAAATAATCGGAGAATAAGTAATTTCATTCATTTTTTTCTCTAGCTCATGCGACTTAAAAAAAGAAGCCGCTCGATAAGCTGGCACACACAAAATAGTAGGTATATCTTTTTTTTGTTGTTCCAAAACATCAACATTATAGGTGATATTTTCGCTCAGATGTTTAGCCAAAGCATTGACTAAATCTTGCATACCATTTTCAAAACTTAAAGAACCTCCTCGCAGGTGTTTTGGTGCTTTGGGGCGTTTATTTTTTCGATTTTTCCAAGCATTTTTGAGCAAAACAAATCCTAATCTGTTGCTTTTTGCTTGCGTTTGTGCCAAAGTTGGCAAAATTGCTGAAAAACTAAGCTCATGCAGCCTACCTGCATAAATGCCTGCCAAAGCAGGTTCGAGCAGTTGATTGGCTACTTTTTCACTCAAATAAGTATTGCAAAAATCTTGTAAGCTGTCTATTTTTTGAGGTTTTTTTGAGCTAAAAAACTGCCGAGCAGCTTGCAAAGTTTCTAAAATAGTAAGTGGAAAACGACGAAATTTATTATTTCTAAGAATATATCTTTTTTTTGTTATTTTTTGTGGTGCTATCAGTTTCAAACCCAAATCGTTGGCCAATGCTTCAAATTCTGGACACCACAAAACACCATTGGCAGCTCCTTCGGCTATGCCAAACTTCGTTTTTTTAGTCTGCAACAATCCTCCTACACGACTTGCTTTTTCGTAAATATGGAAGCTTACACCAGCTTTTTTTAGATAAAATCCCAATAATAAACCTGCAATTCCGCCTCCAATGATGCGGTAATGTTGCTGTTTTTGTAGTTTTTTGCCCAAAACAGCACTTTTTAATAACGGATATTTCATAATTTGGTTTGAGAAAAAAAACAAAAGCGAAAACTTTATTTTTGAAATAAAAAAGTTTTCGCTTTAAAATAATAAATCATTAAATAGCTTCTTTCAAAGCCGCTTCGAGTAGGTTTACAAACTGCAAAACTTCTGAGAAAGTGTTGTATAAAGGCACAGGAGCGACACGAATAACATTTGGTTTTCGCCAATCTGCTATTACGCCATGTTTCGTAATCCAATCGAAAATAGAGCGGCCTGTTTCTTCTTCTGTTAAGATAGATAGCTGACAACCACGCTCTTGTATATTATTTGGCGTAATAATATTAAAAACTGTTCTGCCTTGCTTTTCATTGATTTGGGCTATCAGAAATGCTAAAAAAGAAGTGAGTTTTTCGCTTTTTGCTCTCAAATTTTCTATTCCAGCTTCATCAAAAATCTCTAAAGAAGCTTTGTGTGCTGCCATTGGCAAAACTTGTGCATTGCTCAACTGCCAGCCTGCTGCTCCTGCTTGTGGCACAAATACATCTGGCATTGTAAAACGTGTTTTTTCATCATTGCCCCACCAGCCTGCAAATCGGTGCAAGTTGGGATTGTTGCCGTGATTTTGATGCACAAAAACGCCAGAAGTGCCGCCAGGCCCCGAATTTAAGTATTTGTAGCTACACCAAACCGCAAAATCAACTTGCCAATCGTGGAGTTTCATCGCCACATTGCCAGCAGCGTGAGCACAATCGAAACCAGCTTTTGCACCTACTTTGTGAGCAGCAGCCGTTATTTTTTCAAAATCGAAATATTGGCCTGTATAATAATTCACGCCACCAAACATAACTAAAGCCAATTCGTCGCCAAGTTCGGCTATTTTTTCGACAATATCTTCGGTTCGCAAAGTATGTTCGCCTGTTCGAGATTTCATGACTACAACAGCATTATCCGCCTCAAAACCATGATGTTCGACTTGGCTTTTTACGGCATAAATATCAGATGGAAAAGCAGACTCTTCAATCAAAATTTTGTAGCGTTTGGCAGTTGGACGATAAAAACTCACCATCATCAAATGCAAATTGACACTCAAGGCATTCATAACGACCACTTCGGCTGGCTTTGCTCCTACTAAGCGAGCCGTTGCTTCGGTCAAAAAATGATGGTAATAATACCACGCATTTTTTCCATCGAAATGGCCTTCAACACCCAAGTTTTGCCAATCGAGGAGTTCTTGTTCGATATGTTTTCTGACGCTTTTGGGCTGCAAGCCTAGCGAATTTCCACACAAATAAATACTATCTTTTCCTGCTATTTGAGGTATGTAAAACCGTTTTCTATATTGTTTTAGAGTATCTTTTTCGTCTTGCTCTTTTGCATAAAGCATTACATTTTCTATATCTAAAGTGTTGTGTTGCATGTAATTGTGAATTTAAGTGCCAAGCACCAGCTATTTTCGCCTTGAAATAAAATGAATAATACGACATTTTATTTATTCATTTTCTTGTAGCAGCGTTTTTTTTATCAAAAGCTTAAGCATACTGTTTCTTTGATGCTAAAATGGCCAAGATTTGTCTTTTTTATAGCCTATTTTACTGAAGAATAGTATGTTTCCCCTACCAAAAAAATATTTCTTTCGTTAAACAGAGCATAGCTAGCCAAGTACTATTTAATAAAGCATTCGTTTAGTGGCTAAAGCATTGATAGTCAAGGTATTGTCTTGTTCTGAAATGCCCAAAAACTTCTGAACGACTACTTAAATGTACGAAAATATTTATGTTATTTTTTTACTGATATATTCAGCAATACTCGCAATGGCTTTTCGAGACTCTGGCAAATAAGGGCCACAAGCTTGAAAAACATGTGTCATTTCGTCCCAAATTTCTAGTTCTACATCTACGCCTGCTTGTCTTGCTTTGTCGGCCAAACGTTTTGCGTCATCTAGCAAAACTTCGGCTGTACCCACTTGAATAAATATAGGCGGAAAATCTGAAAAATTGCCATATAGTGGAGATATTAACGGATTTTTTTTGTCTTCGCCATTGGCATATATATCTGCCCAATAGCGTATTAAATTTGGTGTGAGCATTGGGTCAATATTTTCGTTTTCTTCTATCGAATTACCCGTAGCAAGCAGGTCTGTCCATGGCGAAATGCAAATCGCTGCTGCTGGCAAAGGCATATTTTCTTGTTTTAGTTGTAGAATACTAGCCAAAGTAAGACCACCACCTGCCGAATCGCCTGCAAAGATGATATTTTTTGGTGAATATTTTTTTTCTAAAAGCCATTTATATGCAGAGATGGCATCATCGAGGGCAGCAGGAAAGGGATTTTCAGGAGCTAAACGGTAGTCAATTGCTAGTGCATAAATGCCAGCTTTTCGTGCTATTCGGGCAATGAGTGTTTTGTGCGTTTCTACTGAACCCAAGGCATAAGCACCTCCATGAAAATATAACATAATGATATTTTCGTTGGCTTTTTTGGGTTTAAAACTAGCTGCTGCTATGCCATTGACTGTAAAACGGCTAAAATGAACGCCTTTTGGCATTTGCAAGCGATTCATGATGGTTTCCATGCCTTGCCGCAAAAATGTTGCATCATTTTGTCGGCTTGTGCCAATGACTGAACGACGAGCTATGCGTACATAACGAGCGTATATAAAATTGCGGAAACTTGCCATATTTTTTTCTTTTCTTAAACTAAGTTTTCTAAAGTTTTTGCAAAGGTGTTATTTTTTGTAACTGTTCAGCAACAGAAATTTTGGATAAAATTTAAACAGTTTCTAATAAAAAAATTACTCCACCAACTGCCAATCAATAGGTTTTAAACCTTGCTCTTGCAAAATTTGATTGGCTTTAGAAAAATGTCGACAACCAGAAAAATATCGCACCGACAAAGGCGAAGGGTGTCCTGCTTTTAGAACATAATGCTTTTGCGAGTCGATTAAAGTTGCTTTGCTTTTCGCAAAATTTCCCCACAACAAAAATATAAGTCCTCTTCGCTCTTCCGACAACTTGCGAATAACGGCATCTGTAAAATTTTGCCAGCCTATTTTTGAATGAGATGCTGCTGAACTCGCTCGTACTGTTAGCATTGCATTGAGCAAAAATACACCTTGATTTGCCCACTTTTCGAGATTGCCAGATGTCGGAATTTCGAAACCTATATCGCTCTTCAACTCCTTAAAAATATTGCGTAGCGAAGGCGGTACTTTTATATTATCTTGCACCGAAAAACACAAACCATGTGCTTGATTTGGCCCATGATAAGGGTCTTGTCCCAAAATGACTACTTTTACATCGTGAAAAGGCGTAGAGTTGAAAGCGTTGAATATCAAAGGGCCTGGCGGATATACTTTCACTCCTTTTCGTTTTTCGTCTAGCAAATATTGCTTAATAGCCAGCATATATGGTTGTTGAAATTCGTCTTGTAATACTTCTAACCAGCTTGTTTCTATTTGAGGTTTAATAGTTTTTGAACTCATAACAATTAAATATTTTTCGTAAAAGCTTTTTTTTCTGAACTATAAAATTACGAAAAATTAAGCACTTTTTATTGCTTTTTGGCGAAGTTTTCTAATAAACGAATATCAGAAATAACGACTAGCAAATTTGTCAAACCTTTCTTTAGATAGCAATGTTGTTATTAAGTACCAAGTACTATTTAATAAAGCATTCGTTTAGTTGCTAACGCATTGAAAATCAAGGTGTTATCTTGTTCTGAAATGCCCAAAAACTTCTGAACGACTACTTAAAAGGTTGTTTAAATCAAATGCTATAAATTAGTCATATTTTTTTCATTAAAAAAAAGCAATTATGAGTTTCGACAATACCAAACCGCTTCTTCTTTTTGATGGTGTTTGCAACTTATGTAATGCAAGTGTTCAATTTGTTATAAAATATAATGCTAAAAAAAATGTTCAGTTTTCAGCCTTGCAATCGGAAACAGGCCAAGCAATTTTGAAAAAAAATGGTTTGACAACCACAAATTTCGATACAATTGTGCTACTCGAAAACGACACTATTTATACAAAATCAACGGCTGCTTTGCGTTTGTGTCGACATTTTGATGGTTTTTATCGCTTTTTATACATTTTTATCATTGTGCCAACGCCAATCCGAAATTTTGTGTATAGTTTTATTTCAAAAAATCGCTATCGCTGGTTTGGCAAAGAAGAATCTTGTTGGCTTCCTACACCTGATTTGCAAAAACGTTTTGTTTAAGCAAAATTTATTCGTAAAAATTCAGTCGGTTTATTTTGTATAAAATAAGTATCTATGTGATGTAAAGCATCTTTTTGGCTTCGAAATTCTAACGCTTCCATCATTTCGTCTTTCGTTACCCATTTGTAAGCATCGTGTTCGGCAGGCAACAGCTTCACTTCAAAAGGTTCTTTAACAAAAGCAACAAATACAGGTACAAGATTAATACAGTTTTGATTGGTTTCATAAAATCGCTCTACCCAATCGGCAGAATAAAATCTGTCTGGCACTAAGTTGGTTTCTTCTTTTATCTCTCGCAAAGCAGCTTGCCACGCTGTTTCGCCTTTTTCTATTTTGCCTGAAACCATTTGCCAATTGCCATTCAAAAATTTTCCACATCTTCGTATGAGCAAATAATAAGCTGTTTCATTTTCTATTTTGCAAATATAAGCAGCTATCGAAAATGATTTTATAGCTACTGTTTCTCTTATTTCTAAAGACATTTTTTTATTTTTTGTTAGCCATTCTCACTTTGAAATAAAATAAGTATTATAAAAAACATTTACTTATTTTCATGTGTCAGCAATTAGTTTTTAAGGCTTTTTTTTATCAAAAGTTTAAACATACTATTTTTTTTAGGCTAAGAAAACCAATATTTTCTATTTTTATGGCCTTTTGAACTGAAAAATAGTATGTTTCCTCTATCAAAAAAACTTTCTTTTGTTAAACCGAGAATAGCTGCTTTTTTTACTCCACAATAAATTTGCGAATATATGTTTTTTCATTTTTTTCTATGGCTAGAAAATATAAGGCTTTGGGAAAATGAGAAATTGTAAGGTTTTTATTTTCTAGCAAAATATCATTTTCTTCTAACCACAAACTGCCATTTGCATTCCATATTTTTATATTTCCAATATCATTTTTTGCTGTTTCCGAAAAATTGATTTGCAACACATCGCTGGTCGGATTGGGCGAAATTTGCAAAAACAAATCATTTTCTGCCTCCTCTTCTACTCCAACATTGCCAAATTTGAAAACTTTTGCGGTACGATACATCGTTTTATTCGTCAATACATCTTCATAAACGATATAAAATATGTCGTTGGCATATGTAATATCTGGGAATTTTTGGCCACCTTCGCCACTCGCTACAATTTCGATATTTTGAGCCAAAGCAGTTGCACCTGTTGCTGTCCAAGTCATATAGACATCAATATCACCGCCATTATTTTCTTGCCAAACGATAGCCATATTATCGTCTTCGCCTGCAATATGTGGATAATTTTGGTTCAGGCCAACACTTACCGCTTTTTGTTCTATCAATTCTAAGCTTTCAGCATTTACTCTGCTCATATAAATTTGCATAGCACCATTTCCTTCGCTTGCCGAAACGCTCACAAGCTCATCGTGCGAAAAAACACCATCTGGCCCTGTCGAAGGACAGCCAAATATTTGCCAATCGGTGTCGTCAATATCAGCCGCTTGTCCAAAACTTAGTCCATTGTCTATTGATTTGCTCGCCCAAATATCACGAATATTACTATTGTTGTTTCTAAACATCAACACTTGCATTTCTTCGTTTGCAATCACGGTAGCAGGACAGCATTCGCAAACCAAGCCACCTGCAACATCGCTATTTGCTTGCACAGCCATTTCGTAAGTTTGGCCGCCATCAGCCGAGTTTGTGATATAATATTGAGCATCTAGCCAAGTTGTTGTTGTCGAAATATAACTGACCATTGGATTGCCTGTTTCATTGATGCTAACAGTTAGCAAGCTAAAATAACGGCCTGCTTCTGGCGTGATTTGCACAGGTGGTTCAAAGGTATTTCCACCATCGGTAGAGCGGTTCACAAAAATGCCTTGCGAAGTCGTTTGAGCTCCCCAAGCAATATATACATTGTTGTCGAAAGCCGCCATCGTAGCACCTTCTATCGAACTCACAAAAGGCGTGATTCCATTTGTGTTTAGCTCAGTAGGTTCATTGAAATGCGTGCCGTTCCAAGTTGTAGTATAATATTTTTTGGTACTTTGATTTGCCCAAAGCACAACAGAATTATCGTTTTCGGCTACCACAATTTGCGGCCCAAGATTGTCATAGCTTTCGTCTGCTATCGCTATTGGTTCAGACCATTCTAAGTAGCTGGTGATTTGTGCTTGCAAAGAAAAAGTGAAACAAAATAAGCTTAATAATATGGTTTTGTATCGAAATTTCATATTTTTTAGTTTAGTTTTTGATGCTTTTTTTAAGTCAAAGTATAACATTTCGAGAGTATTTTACAGAAAAAAATCAAATCAAGTGCTATATTTAGATATAGACAGTTACTTACAATTTACCTAAAAACTTTTAAAATGCAGTATAATTGGACAAAAATTGCGGAGAAACCAGCCGAAAACAAAATGCTCATTGCAAATAATACAGTAGCAAAATTGAGTGTGAAAGGAAATATTTATTTTTTGGCAAATAGAAATGGTCATTATTTTGCAGGCGATAATCGTTGTCCACATGCAGGAGCAGCTTTGCATACAGGTTGGCTCAATGAAAAAGGACACATTGTGTGTCCTTTTCATCGTTTTTGTTTCGATTTGGAAAATGGCCGTAGCAAGGAGGGGTTTTGCGTAGCGACCTATCCTATTGATGTGAGAGCTGATGGTGTTTATATGGGTTTGCCTAAGAAAAAATGGTATGAGTTTTGGTAAAATTTTCTATGGTATTGGATTACAAAGAAGAAATGACATTTTTTTTAGCCAAAACTGTCAAATCTAAAAAGTTATGAACTACCGTTTTTATAGAAATATGTTATTTCTCACTATTTCAAAATTGCAAATTACTTAAATTACAAGGCATTATAATTCTTCATACACCACTTCGTCGTTTTCCACATAGCCAGTAGGTGGTTCATTTCGAACAAAAAGAGCAACAATAGCTGCAATTCCGAAACCAACAAATACGGTTACGGCAAAGCCAATAAGTGTAGAGCTCAAACTAACCGTAAAATCTTGCTGCTCAATGTCAGACAACGACTGTTCGACTACTTCTTCAGGGGCATTCATATTTTGTAGCCAGCCATAAGTCATTTCGATTGTTACTTCTCGCAAAGACTCCGACAAAGATGGATCGACAAAGTTGTACATTAAATAGTTGAAGAAATTTCCTATAAATTGGACAATAACAATGGTTAGAAAAGCAGGTTGCAAAGCTTGTTGAAAGGTCGCATAGCCTCCAAGTTCCGTTTTGGTTCGTTTTGCAGCAATCACCATAGCAGCTATCGTGACGACAAAAAAGGAAATACCTATCCAAAAATTGAGGAATAGCCTAACATCAGTAAAGTATAACAATAAATAGACAATGACCATTAAAGAGCCGATTGTCATGCCATAATATTTGCCTATTTCAATGCCGATTTTGTTGTTCATAACTTTTTCTTTTTTTTTTGGAAGAAAAATGAGGTTTTCTATCGCAAAAATAAGAAATATTTGGGTAGGTTATAAAAGGTAAGTGTTTTTATTTTTTTTGGTATAAAATTATCTTGCTTCCAATTGCCTTTTCGTACATAATTCGGCAAATAAATCTCGCAATTCTTCTGCAATTTCATGTGGTGGAAAGCCAATCAAACCTTGAGCAACCATAATCTCAGATTCTCTAAACAATTCAGCATTTAAGGCCAAAGCAGCAGCACTTCTACACAAAATAGAGCGAGAAGGTTCATATTGTTCTTCAGCAGGAATAGCAAGTGCAGCTTTTCGCTCTAAAGCAAAGGCTTCGGCAAATAAGGATTTTGCTTCTTCCGTTTCGCCTCTTCTTTTTAGCGTAAAAGCTTTTTCTGCTAATTCGATAGCTTCGTTGTGTAAGATTCTAACTTGTTTCATACTTTTGTCAAAGTTGCTTTAGGGGTTTCAAATTCAACTACTGCTACATAAGCAGGTAAATTTGTA
Source organism: Chitinophagales bacterium (assembly GCA_049613665.1). GTDB lineage: Bacteria > Bacteroidota > Bacteroidia > Chitinophagales > UBA2359 > JBMZCV01. Next base: position 13,115 of record JBMZCV010000013.1, read on the forward strand.
TTGTCGGATTGTTTGGTTTGTTTCTTTTTTTGTTTAATTCGATAATTATATTGTGAATTATTTTGATTGATTAACCCAGATACTTCTAAGCGTGCTGAATGCCCTCCAAAAGGCAAAATAGACTTTTTTTCGCTCATCCAGTAATCTATTCCTGTTTTTTTTACTGCTCGTTCAATTATTTTAAAAGGCGTGTATTTTGATACTAAAATAACTGCTATTCCCTCTGCTCCTTTTTCTGTTGCTTCTTGTATATCTTTCCATGTTCTAATTAATTGATCTGTAATTGGTGTTTTCCAATTTATTATCATATTTTCATCTGCAATACCTTCAACTTTTAAAGATGTTCCACTTTCATGTTTATTATGATTTAAGCAAATCAATGCTGCTTCATACCTTTCCTCTCTCCATCCTTTTGTTAAATCTGGTACATCTTCTTTAATTTTATTTAAACCCACTGATTTTAATACGTTCATTTTCATTAATTGTTTCTACTATTAGATAAGATTTTAGAATGCAAATATATAAAAAATGAACTAATAAAAAAAACAACAAACTAATTTTTACCTGTCTCTTGTTTTTGAAAAAAAAAGAGAAAAGCACCTATTAAAAAAAGTACCTTTCTCTTTCAAATTTTGAAACAATTAGCTAAGTTTTATTTTCAAAAAACGCCTAAAAATCGCCTTTCAGTTTCACTTTAACCGTTTTCGTTTGTCTATTTCGCTTGAAAGTAACATTAATCGCATCATTCGGACGATAACGGCCTACTTGCTCTTGCAATTCTGGCGAGCTATTCACAGGATTTCCTTGCACTTTCGTAATGATGTCGCCAGCCTCCAAGCCAGCCGCATAAGCCGCACTATTGTGGCTCACTCTATCAATAAAAACACCTTCAATATTTGTTAAACCCAAATTTGCCGCCAAATCGCTATCGACATCTCTGATAGAAACGCCCAAAAATCCACGTTTTACCGAGCCGTATTCTATCAAATCTCGCACTACTTTTTTAACGATATTTACAGGAACGGCAAAAGAATAACCTGCAAAATAACCTGTTGGCGTAGCAATTGCGGTATTTACACCAATTAGTTCGCCTTGCAAATTGACCAAAGCACCACCCGAATTACCAGAGTTTACAGCCGCATCGGTCTGAATAAAAGACTCTATCGCAAAGTTCTCTTTCAAAATATTGATATTTCTCGCTTTTGCACTCACAATTCCTGCCGTAACAGTAGATGCCAAATTGAACGGATTGCCCACAGCCATTACCCAATCTCCTACGTTTACTTGGTCAGAATTGCCAAAAGGAATATAATCTACATTACCTGTTTCGATTTTCAATACGGCAAGGTCTGTCGTTGGGTCAGTACCTACAAGTTTTGCCTCCAATTCACGCTTATCATTGAGCGTCACATTAACGACATCAGCACCTTCAATCACATGATAGTTGGTCACAATATAACCAGCAGGGTCAATAATTACGCCAGAGCCAGACGCAAAATCTTGCGGTTGCCCACTATTATTTGGTTGAGGAGTAGTATTGCCAAAAAACTCATTGCCAAAAATATCTAACAAAGAAGAACCTTTATCTGAAGCATAAGCCTTCGTTTTAATATGCACCACGCCAGAAGTCGTGCCATTGGCCACACTCGCAAAATCTACCATAGGCACCATCACTCGGTTAGATGCGTTGGTATTGCTAGTATTTACCCACTTTTGGCCTGTTGCACTCGGATTTGCATTTAGTGCTTTTACAGGTTTAAAATCTGCTTCAGGAAGCTTACTTACTTGATTGTCAGCCGAAAACATATTAGATAAACTTAAAGCTATTAAACCTCCAAGAATAGCAATGACTAAATTTGATGCTAATTTTTTCATATTTAATTATATATAGTTACGTTTTTACAAAAAAGAAAAAATGTAGTTTATTTGTTCATTTACTTTATTTTATGATTTAACTAATATAACCTTTTTAACGCAAGAAATCAATAAAAAATTGAAAACTGTTGCTTTTTTAACTTTGATTAACAGGATTTTTTTATAAAAACAAAAAACGTCACAAAATTTTACTTTTCGTAACGTTTTCTCCTTTTGGCAAGGGAAACATACTATTTTTCAGTTCAAAAGGCCATTAAATTTCCAAGTATTGGCCGCCTTAGCCTAAAAAATAGTATGTTTAAACCTTTGATGAAAAAATGTATAAATGACTGACTGTTGTAATTAACCAATGTTTTATGCAATTTCGATAGTCGTTGTTTTAGGTTTTGCAGGTTCGCTTTTTGGCAAACTTACAGTCAAAATACCGCTTTCGTATTCTGCTACAATATTTTCGACATTCACATTTTCAGGCACTTGAAAAGAACGTTTGAAAGATTTGAAGCTAAATTCTTGGCGAATGTATTTTTTAGTTGTTTTGCTTTCTGTTACTTTTTTCTCTGCACTAATCGTTAAAATATCTTTTTCCACATTGATTTTAAATGCTTCTTTTGCAAAGCCAGCCGCAAATACTTCAATGTCGTAACTTGTTTCTGTTTCTGAAATATTCACTTTTGTAGAGTGATGCAAATTATGATTATTGAAAGTTGTTTTGATAAAATCTTCATCGAAAAAACGATTTAGAAAATTGATGTGAACTGGAGGTTTTGGTGGACAACAAATTGAATTTCTCATGTCTTAAATTATTTATGTATTAAATTAAAAATTAAATGTCAAGTATTATTTAAGTGCCAAGCACCTATTTAATAAAGGTCGTTCAGTTGCTAACGCATTGATATTCAGCGTGTTAGTTTTCACAATTTGTAAAATAAATCTGTCTGACTACTTAATGTAATGTTTTGTCTATTTGCTTATTTTCGTTTTTTTATAAGTTATGACTTACATACATTTATCTTTTAGTCAAAGCTTGTGCCAAAGCAGAAAAAGGCTTTTTTTGTAGCAAAAATGGCAAATCAACCTGACAAAAAGTCATTAAAACAATTTCAAACATGACAAAATGTCACAAAAACCTTTTTTAAGTCTATGTTTTTTATGAAAAAAATGTTTTATCTTTGTTTAACTACACAAAACAAAATTTAATGAATAAAAATAAATTATTAGAAATAGAAGACTTGCGACAGCTATCACTTACTGACCCTTGCAATAGTCTTTATTATATTGGCCGTGAATGGCTATCTATTATAGCAGCAGTTTTGGTTTGCGAATGGTTTTGGCATCCGCTTTTTTATGTGCTTGTGATTATGTGGATTGGAGCGAGAATGCACGCTTTGGGCATTTTAGGACATGATGGTATGCACTATTTGCTTTTTAAAAACAAAACGATAAATGATTTTGTAACACATTGGTTCTTGCTTTTTCCGATAGGTTTTTCGCTAAAAACTTTTAGAAAAGTGCATTTTGAGCATCATAAACACTTGAATACAACAAAAGACCCAGAATATATGAATTTGCGGCAGTATGAAGAATACGATTTTCCCAAAACAATGCGTGGTATTTTGTTTACTTTAGTAAAAGATGTAACAGGTTTCAACTCATTGGTTTATACACTAAAAAAATGGCGACATAGGTGGGAAGGCAATGAAAAAAGCTTGCAAATGTTCGCATTTTTGCAACCAAAAAAAATAGCGGTTCTGCTTGTTTTCGGATTATTTTTATATTTTGCAGGCTTGCTAGATGAGCTTGTTTTATATTGGTTTGTGCCAATGGCAACATGGTTTGTTTTTTGCATTCGATTGCGAGTAATAGGGGAGCATGAGGCACTAACAAAAACAGCTTTGGGCGAAACTCGAAATGTTATTCCTACCTTTTTTGAGCGTTGGTTTATTGTTCCAAACTATCATAGTTTGCATCTTGTGCATCATTTATACCCTAGCATTCCGACTTATCATTTGCTAGAAGGGCATCAGAAGTTGATGGAAAATGAAACTTACAAACAAGAAGCCGTTAATACTTATGGCTATTGGAATATGCTGAAAGAATGTGCAAACTTTAAAGCAGTTTAAGGTATATTTTTGAACAAAAAAAGAAAAATCTTGGAAAAACAAAAAAGGTCATTTGCAACATATATTGCAAATGACCTTTTTCTATTTTATTTTTAGCTAAAAAATCTTATTCGACATGAATACGATTAATCAAATTTTCAATGACATATTCTTCCATATTGGAATGTAAGTCTTCTTCTTTTTCTTGCAAAGCGTGAAAAAACCACATCATAACAATACTCAAGATAAGTGCGATAAGTGTTGTATCAAATGCGACATACATGGCATCTGTCACAAGTTGTAAACCTTCTGGGTCGCTGGCTTGGTCAGCAAAACCTAACGATTCTGCAATACCCATAATCGTGCCGATGAAACCGATAGAAGGAATAGCCCATGCCAAATAGCGAATAACAGATTGAGCAGATTCGGCTTTGCTCACATTGATTTTTACTTGTGTAGAAACGATTTCGATAACATCTGAAATAGATTTATTGGCACGAAATTTTGTGCAAGCTTTTCGTATAATATCTACCATCAAAAAATCATGTTCTTTTTTGTAGTCAATCATTTTGATTTTCAAATCGTTCACATCATTTGGCGATAGTACCCATTGTTCTTGTTCTGGCAATAGTTTGAGATTAAAGCTTTCTTGCTCATATTTGATACGTTGGCTTCGGCTATTAATCTCGAAAATGCCCCAAAAAAACGCTATAAATGTCATAAACTGAATGATACCACCCGGCATATTGCCACCTAATAGCTGAAAAATTCGGCGTAATGCTGAGTTATCACCTACCACATTATAGCCTGCTACTACTACTACCATTATCGCTAGGGAAATGACAACAGCCATCAATAAATTTTTATTTTGTCTGTTCATATTTTTCGCTAATTATTTTTTAATTATCGTTATGTGCCAAGCACTCTTTGAATATACACTTTGATTTGTGCTAAGGTATTGAAAATAAAGGTATTAGCATTCATACTTGAGCAGTTTATTTTCTTATAATCAAATGCTTAATACTGCCTTTTAGCTACTGTTTTACCTTCTTCTAATGGCTACCGTGTGCGTAAAATCTGTTTCCAAAACGCTGTATGCTGCCGAACTATGGTCGTTGGATTCATCTGTATTTTTGAATACCAATTTGGTAGTACCTACTTGCACAGTATCGCCATCTCTCAAAAATACGGCTTGATGTTTTTGTAAGCGTTCTTGCAAGCCATTGATATAAGTACCATTTGTGCTTGGGTGTCCGCCTCTCAGCTTGCCATTGTCGAGGAGTTGATAATGAAATCGATGCAAAAAGTCTTTGGTTACTCGCACTATGGCATGAACTCGGCTCACATATTCATCATCTTTCACACGAATATCTACTTGATGCGGGCCATCTGGACGACCAATTATATTATCGCCTTCAAACAATTCGTAGGTAATAGGTTCTTTTTCTTCTGTATGAATAATTAACCAACCTGCAACAACTTTGCCATCTTTTTCTGGGTTTTTTATCAATACTGGCTCGCTTTTACTTTTCGCTGGTGTGGACGCTGGCTCAGGCTGTGGTGTTTCTACTTCAACTTTGGGCAAATCCTGACGATAAATATCGTGAATTGTCAAATCTTTCTCAGGTTCGTCTTCTTGCAAAGCTGGCTTGTCAATAATAACCTGCTCTGGTTCTTGTTCGTGTTGCAAATATTTGTTTAAAGGATAGTTACAAAATTTGCATCTATACTGCGGAGCAACTACGGGCGTAGTTTTTTTACAGTTATAGCATTTAACTTTAGCCATATATATAACAATTTTTTATTTTTTTATAGAAAATTGGGTTTGAATACTGTTGTTGATTTTTAGCAAAAAAAACAACACTTATTACAAAACCAAAAGTATGATTATTTTTAAGCGTCAAAGTTAAAAAAAAATCATACAAAATAACATCAAAACAATTGAAGTTTAACGAAAAAGTCCGCCATTTATCAAAAAAACTAATGAAGATATACCTTCTTAGTTTAACACATATTTTAGCATCAATTCCAAAATAAGCGGTCGATTTTCGTATTGTGCTTCTTTCATCATTTTTCTGCCTTTCACAGGGTCGTGTTCACCACCGCATTTTCCATTATAGTACATGTAGCCCAAATAAAATTTCGATTCCGTATCAAACTCTTTATTATGTTGATAGACATTCAAAATTTTGAAACTTTCAGTATAATTGCCTAGCTTAAAAAGGTTTTTACCTACATTTATTTCATGCAAAATAGACTTGCTATTGCCCACAACAGCACGTTTGTCTTCCCCAGTATCAGCAGTTGTAGCCTCTTTGTGTTCTTTTGTATTGGGTTCTTCATCCACATAATACCCATGTGTTGGCTTTGACTGTGTTGTATTTTCAGGCTCTTTTATCTCAGGCTCAGTTTTTGGTTGATTTCTATTCCTAGGTGGTGTCAAAATACTTGTTTCCGTGCCTTCGCTAGGAGGAGTCAAAACACTTGTCTCTGTGCCTTCATCTATGGTTGGGCGTTTTTGTCGTCCTTCCAAAATGTCGATTAATTCGTTGGCATTGCGACAACGTTTTCCAGCATGTTTTACCAAACAACGCCTTACTATTTCATCATATGGCTTGGGCAACAAATCATAATTTATTTCCAAATCTTGAAAAAGAATATTATTCAAAATTTGTTCATAAGTAATGCCTTGCGTCCGACTTCCAAAAGGCAGTTGGCCTGCAAATATTTCGTAAATGATAATGCCTAGCGACCACAAGTCGACATTTGTTCCCAGCTTTCCGTCGATACCATAAACGGCTGGGGCAAATTGTTCGGGCGACATATATTCGACACTTCCCAACAATTGCGAAGAAACAGCAGAATCATCTAGGCCGCCTATTTTTTTGCTAATTCCAAAGTCAGCAATTTTGGCTATATATCCTCCTCTTTTTTGAGAGAGTAAAATATTTTTTGGCTTCAAATCTCTATGAGCAATTTTGCTGTCGTGTAAATATTGTAAGCCTTTCAAAATACCTAGTATAATGGTGTAATAGGTGGCTTTGTCACGTTTTTTCTTAAAGAAAATGCTAATATCTCCTGCATTAGCATATTCTAAAATACCAACCTGTATATCTTCTTTTTCGCCTATCGCATTTACCGAAGGTATAATGGTAGCATCAAAATAGCGTATTAAATTGGGGTGTGCCATATCGTCCATACGATTTATTTCGCTAATAATATCGTATTTTCCCGATTCCATGCCTTTATAAAACTTTAAGGCTACTACCCGATTTCTTATCGTATCTTTGGCTTTGTACACTCTAGCAAAGCCTCCCTTTCCTATAAAATCTTTCGACGAATCAAACTTATATCTATCTCTAAACTTCATCAATTTGGTTGCTTGCAAGGTAACTCAATAGCAATTTATAACACAACAAAACATTTTCTTGTGTTATAAATTACGTTTCTATTATTTTTTTTATTAACTGTTTAGCAATAACATTTTCAGCTAAAAAATGGCTTTATCTAAAAAAAGAAAAACTTATTTTTTAGCTCAAAAACTTGCTACTAAACAATTACATTTCTTGTTATTAAAAGAGTAAAATGGCCTTGAAATATAAGGCCATTTATTCAAATTATGTTAAAAAGCGTCGTATTTTTTATTGCTTTATAACTTTTGTTTCTTTTTGTGTTAACAGTAAGGATTTACTGTTTTGCTGTTTTTTAAACATACTATTTTTTTTAGGCTAAGATGGCCAATATTTGCAAATTTTATGGCCTTCTGAACTGAAAATAGTATATTTCCCTTGTCAAAAGGCGTTTTTTTTATTCAACTGAAGATTGTTATAAAAAATGTCAGAATCATTGATAAAATAAGTCAAATATAAAAATGCTCTTCCCAAATTGTCAGAGCGTTTTTATATTTGACTCTTTTGAGTAGCAAAATGTTTCATTTCTTCCTTATTATTGAAAGAAAAAGCTTGGAACTAGCTTAGAATATCTAAACAAATAAATAACATTTTTACAGCCAATATATTTTTACATTAATGGCAATGACAACCAATAGAATAAAAAATAGCCATGCTGCCAACGACCACCACGCCAAACTCAACACTTCTGCGGCTTTTTTAGGATATTTGTCTTTCCAAAAAAAATAAATTCCTAAACCAAACAACGGAGAAAGTAATACATTTCCTACAAAAATCATATTTTTATGATTAGCTTTCAACGGAACTTGAGGCTTTGCCTCCTCATGTTTTTGGCTATTGCTGCTTTCTACTACTTCAGCATTGAGATTGCCATTGAGCAATTTTATCAATTCATTGGCGGTTTGCACCCTTTCTTTCGCATCTTTTATCAAGCACCAACTTATCATAGCTCGATAAGGCTGCATGATTTCTTCCTCTTCAAAAATAGGTACTACATTTTTACGCATAATATTGAACATCATCTGCTCATGCGAAACACCATCATTGCGGCCGCCAAAAGGCAATTCGCCCGTAAACAATTCGAACAATATAATGCCTAACGCCCATAAATCTAAATTAGTGCTTAATTGCCCATTGATTCCATGCTTTTTTGTATCAAACTGCTCAGGGGCCATATATTCTACCGTTCCGAGTAGTTTTGAAGATACATGTCCTTCTTGTTCTATTTTTTTTGCCAAACCAAAATCTGCTACCTTTGTAGTCCAGATACCTGCTTCTTTGTTTAGCAATATATTTTGCGGCTTAATGTCACGATGAATAACGCCGTGTTCATGTAGATAGTTCAGTCCTTCCAATAACCCACTAACAACTTGCCGTATTTCTTCTAGGCTAGGAAAAGTTTTGATAAAATCGTTCAAATCGCCTGCATTGGCATATTCAATAATAGCAACTTGCATACAAGCATTTGGGTCATATATCGTTGGCGATTTTAGCAAGACGGAGTCATAATAACGCACAAGATTTTTGTGTCTAATTTTAGTAACCTTTTTTAGTTCTTCTATGACACCATATTTATCTTCGGAATCGCCATGATAAAACTTTAATGCAACGGTTCGCTTCATCAAAGTGTCGGTAGCCTTATATACTTTGGCAAAACCACCTTCGCCTAAGCGGTCGGTTTTGGTATCGTATTGATAGCGTTGTCGAAATTCTTGTAAAGTCATAAATGGCTGAATATCAGATGAAAATAAATCATTTTTTGGGTTTCAAATGTAGCATTTTTTAGATTTTGTTTTGAGACTGAAAAAATCTAACTTTTGCTCAAATTGATATTTTTTCTAAGCCAAAGGAACTAATTAATATAGCCTAAAAAATGAAAGCTTATATCTTTTTCACATCTTGAGGATTTGAAAAAAAAATGCTTTACAGAGTGTTTAGGTGCCAAAATATTTTTCTATAAAAAAGTCGTTCAAAATAAGTGTTTGAACGACTTTTTTGTTTTACATTTTCACTATATCTGCCCCTAACTTTCGCAAGCGTTCATCAAAATACTGATAGCCTCTTTCTATCTGATGAGCATTGCTGATAAGGCTTGTTCCTTTGGCAGATAGTGCTGCAATGAGCAATGAAACACCTGCTCGAATATCGGGCGACGACATTTTGATGCCTCGCAGAGCTTGCTTTCTATCCAAACCAATGACTACGGCACGATGTGGGTCGCAAAGTATGATTTGAGCTCCCATATCTTTGAGTTTATCGACAAAAAATAGGCGACTTTCAAACATTTTTTGATGAATGAGCAAACTACCTTTTGCTTGTGTCGCAACTACCAACAATATACTCAAAAGGTCTGGCGTAAAACCAGGCCAAGGGTGGTCATATATCGACAAGATAGAGCCGTCCATAAATGTTTGGATTTCGTAGCTATCTTGTGCTGGAATATAAATATCGTCATTTCTCCTTTCGAGCCGAATGCCTAGCTTTTGGAAAGTACGAGGAATAGGCCCAAGTTGGTCATAACAAGTATTTTTAATCGTGATTTCGGATTGCGTCATAGCTGCAAGTCCAATCATACTACCTATTTCGAGCATATCGGCTAAGAGCGTATGCGAACAACCGCCCAATTTTTCGACTCCTTCAATGGTCAATAAGTTTGAACCAATGCCGCTAATATTTGCTCCCATGCTATTGAGCATTTTGCAAAGTTGCTGTGTGTAAGGTTCGCAAGCAGCATGATAAATCGTTGTTTTTCCTTCGGCCAAAACTGCTGTCATCAGCACATTGGCAGTACCTGTAAGCGAAGGTTCTTCCATCAAAATGTAAGTTCCTTTTAGCTGTTGGGCAGTTATCTCAAAGCTTTTTTTATCGGCATTGAACACAAAATTTGCTCCTAGCATTTTTAGGCCAATAAGATGCGTGTCGAGCGGACGACGGCCAATTTTATCGCCTCCAGGTTTTGGCAAAATGGCTTTTCGAAAACGAGCCAGCAAAGGCCCTGCCAATAAAACAGAACCTCTCAGTTTTCTGGTTTGCTGTCGGTAAGCTTCTGTTTCAAGATAATCTAAATCAATATCATCGGCTTGAAAGCGAAATGAACCTTCGGCAATTTTGGTTATTTTTACGCCCAAATCACGCAAAAGCAATATCAAATTATTGACATCTAAAATATCAGGTAAATTGTGTATAGTTACCACTTGGTCGGTTAGCAACACGGCAGCTACTACTTCCAAAGCTTCATTTTTTGCACCTTGTGGTATAAAATCGCCTTTCAAGGCCTTGCCACCTACAATTTTTAGGGTATCGGTTTGCATTTTATTTATCTACTTTTTCGTTTTTTATGATTGTTTTGACTAGAATGATGCGAACTTTTGCGACGGCTGCTAGAAGTATTTTTTTTGCGTTTTCTACTAGATTTAGGCAAACTAATATGGTCGTTTTGTTCAATATTTAAAACACCATCAGACAAAATTCGCAAGTCATTTTTAATAATTTCTTCATTGATGCTTTCATTGCTCCAACTTTTATACACCATTCGCATATAGTTGGCTATCACTTTTGCCATCGCCAATTGCTTGTCAGGGTCTTCCATTTTAATGGCTTTTGCCACCAAATTTTCGATATTTCGCCCATAATGTTTGTGTTTGATACGATGCTGAGGATAAGGCATATCACCTGTTTTTAGGCGTACTTCTTCTCTTGTAGGTTTTGGATATGGCCCGTCAATGTCGAGTTTAAAATCGGATAATATATATAATTGATGCCAAAGCTTGAAACGAAATTCATCAATATTTCGGAGATGTGGATGTAACTGTCCCATAAGAGCAATAATAGCATTTGCAAAAGCATTTCTTTTATCTCGGTCTTCAATTTCTATGGCTTCTTTCACTAAGCGTTGAATATTGCGGCCATATTCTTTAAAAATCAGTTGTTCATTTTGAGTATTATACTCCATGTTTAAAATCATAAATCTATTTTTTTTGCTTAAAAAAAAATTATTTGTAGTTGCAAAAATGAAAGGAAAAGTTTGGAAAATGCTTTTTCAATAGAAAGTAGAAACAATACACCATCATTAAATGCTTAGAATACAAGCATTTAAAGAGATGGGTTAGTAGTGTAAATATCTTTTTTAGAAAAAAAAATTGAAAAGACAAGGCTTTGTTTAAAAATTGTTTATTTTTTAAGCCAAAGCATAAAATTTAAACAATCTCCAAATTAGATAATAAGACGAATTGTTATAAATACTATTTCATAAGACGCATATTTGTGTTTTCTGCTACACAAATAATACCAAGTTCTTTAAAATAAGAACGAAAAAAGACAAACTTTGTTTTTTAGCTGCTATGTTGAAACGAAAACATCTTTGATTTTGTCAAATATTAAGCTGTTATGGTAAGGTTAAAAGGCAAAGGTTTGCTTTGAGTGTCAAATACTATTTATTAAACACACTTTTTTCTACTAATGTTGTTGAAATTAGTGTGTTAGCTTTCACAATTTGCAGCATAAATCTATCTAAATACTTATTTGTGAGTACCCACAAAGATAATCATTTTTGTATAGAAAAGAGATTTTTACTGAAAAGAAACCGAAATATTGTGGCATAAAGTTTCGGTTTGCACTAGTAGCCAAGTTCTCACTGCTATGTTTTTCTGATTTTTGAGCCTCTCAAGCAGTTTTTCGACTCGTGGTTTTAGACTTGCTACTCTTTTGCTATCGTTTTTCAGAAAAAGGTATTTTTCTTGCAGCCGATGGAGTTGTTTTAGCATACTATAAAAATTTTTATAGGCTAACTTCACATTTGGTGAGAGTTGTTTGTTTACTTTCAAATAACTTCTAAAACTTTCTAGTTTGTTTGCTAAATAAATGTTTTGGCACAAAAAAAAGGTCTTCAACAACAATAATTCCTTGTTGAGATGATAAATAAAATTGAACTCATTGACTTGCGATACCAAAGACTGAGCCTCCTTATATTTTTTTTCGTAAAAAGCAATAGATGCCTTGCTAAACAAAACCATATCGTGTCGAATTTCGGGTGGTAAGCGGCAGCCATATTTCTCAACAAATTGTTTTACCCACGCTATTTTATCCAGATGTAGTGCAATAGTAAAAATATTTTTGAAATGACGATGTGCCAAATAATGGTTAGTAATCAAAATGTCATGTTCAAGGGTTTCTTCATATAGCTTCAATATATAATCTTTAAAAGGCATATTTTTTTTGAAATATTGCGTTATCGCAAAATTGATAACTGTTATATAAAGTGCATTGAGTTCATTTTTCTGAAAATGCGTTGTGTTTTCTCTCAACACCTCCCACAAATCCTCAAAGTAAGCTACCGATTGCGTCTGGAAAAGCAATATACAATTTTTGTAAGCTGCTATCAATGGATATTTTTCGTCTAATTTCGTTGTTTCTAAGTGTTTCAAAACAACTGAAAGCATCGCAATATCTTGTTTTTCGCCTGTTTTTTGTTGTTTGTTTAGAGCTGCACACGCATATTCTAACATTTGAATGATAAAGTATATTTCAAAATCAGCAATAACATTTTCCAACTTTGTATCTGTTTTCAGTTTATGGTCTGAAATAGCGAACTCGTGCCAATTTTGAGACCGTAAGTAGTGTTGTCGAAAAGCATTGATATTTCCCAAAATAGCATTTTCATCTATTGTTGTATTTTTCCAAATTTTCTGCCAAACCTCATTGATATGTCTATCATTTAGGCCTTCTAACAATAGATTTGATTCCTCTGCCTCGTTTTCTTCTCTTTTTAGCTGTATAATAAATCCGTAAATATGCTGTTCCAATTTTTTGAGTAAAGTAGCCGTTTTGCGTATGCTTTTTTTGCTTTCTAAATTTGGAAAAAGCTGTTTTGCAATGCTGTTTTTATCGAAAAATGTATAGGTTTTTGTTTTATCTTGTTCTATTTTTTTTCGCAAAAAAACATACAAACGAAAAATATCCTCCTCCTTATTGAAATATGGCGATTGCAAATAATCGGCTAAAAGTTGCCTTTCTTGCTTTGTTAAATTCTTTAATAATAAAAAAAGGGTTTTGCTTATCATTTTTATAGTTCGTTTTTTGTAAAAAGGCGTTTTCTTTACCGAAGCTAAAACATTGGTTATCAGGGATTTATGAAAAAAAGCTATTATTTTTTGGTATATTTATGATGGTAAAAGTACGAAATTTTTACCATTTTTTTTATCGGAAAAAAGATAGACTTTTGTGGTGTTAGCTTTTTGGTAGGTATAAAACCTACTGTTATTGAGCTTTTTACTGATTTTGTTCAATAGCACCTTTTTTTGATAACAAAAAATTTTAAAATAAAGTGAAATTTATGAAAATGAAAAATTTACTTCTAGCGTTTTTAGCTTATTGCTTTAGCTTCAATATGTTGCAAGCACAAGAGACTTTTGTAGAAAATCAAATGATTATTCAATTTGAAGAATCTACACTTTTTGAGGAAATAGATGAGTTGCAAGAACTTGTTGATGCTACTTTTATTGCCTACTACCCTGCTACTTATACTTTGGTGTGGGAAGTTTCTGAAATAATACTTTTGGAAGATGGTACACTGCTTGCCAACGAAAAAGACTTTGTGAATTATATAAATACGAAAGCTATTACAATAGTAAGTGAACCAAATTATAAATGGGTACTAACCGCTACACCTAATGACCCAGATTTTTCGCTTTTGTGGGGAATGCACAATACCACACAAAGCGGTGGCACAAATGATGTTGATATTGATGCACTAGAAGCCTGGGATATAGAAACAGGAGACAATACAATACTTGTGGGCGTGATAGATACAGGTATAGATTTAGACCATGAGGATTTGGCAGCCAATATACATCCTACGTTAGGCTATGATTTTGTTAATAATGACAATTATGCTGATGACGATAATGGACATGGCACTCATGTGGCAGGGGCAATAGCTGCTGTTGGTAATAATGGTATAGGTGTGAGTGGTATAGCTTGGAATGTACAGTTAGTTCCATTAAAAATTTTTGATGCTGATGATAATAGCACCACAGATGCAATTTTAGGAGCAATAAATTATGCGATAGACAATAATATCAAAATCACAAATAATAGTTGGGGTGGAGGATACTCGCAACTAGTATATAATGTCATTGAGAATGCTCAAAATGCTGGACATTTATTTGTGGCAGCAGCAGGAAATCTTGCTCAAAACAATGATACTAATCCTTGGTATCCAGCAAGCTATGATTTAGATAATATTATTTCGGTGGCGGCAATCGACCATAATGATGATTTGGCAAGTTTCTCTTTCGGAGGGTCACATTATGGGGCAACAAGTGTCGATATAGCGGCCCCTGGAAAAGATATTTACAGCACTACCATCAATAATACTTATGGTTACAATAGTGGTACTTCTATGGCCTCGCCTCATGTGGCTGGTGCAGTAGCTTTGTTGTGGTCTTATTGTCCAGAATTAAGCTTTTTGGAAGTCAAAAATATGTTGTTGGAAAATGTAGATATTGTTTCTAGTTTAAATGGCAAGTGCGTTTCCGAAGGTCGCCTCAATGTTAACAACTCTTTACAGGCCATCTCTAATAACAATTGTTTAAATTTTATTCCAAACTGTCTAACTGCCGACTCGCTTGAACTCGTGAATTTATATAATGTTTTAGGTGGCGATAACTGGGTAGATAATTCTGGCTGGCTGACGGCTCCTGTGAGTGAGTGGTATGGCATCACGCTTACTAGCGATGGTTGTGGTGTAAAAGAGATAGATTTAACTTCTAACAATTTAACAGGTCAACTGATGAATTTAGAAAATTTAAATCTGCCTAATTTACAATTTTTGTACCTATCAACTGATATATATAATAGTAACTTACCAAATCAATTGAGTGGAAATATTCCTAACTTTAATTACCTGCCTAGCTTACGACATTTATACATTTCAAATAATCAATTACAAGGAAACATTCCCAATTTTACTAATCTAGCAAATTTGCAACGCCTGTATCTTACAGGTAATCAACTAATTGATGCTATTCCAAGTTTTCAAAACTGTATTTTACTAAATGATTTAAGGCTTTCAAATAATTTATTAACTAGCCTACCTAACTTTTACTTACCTAATCTAGCTATTTTACATCTACAAGAAAACCAATTGAGCGGAAATATTCCTGATTTTAGTGGCCTCCCTAATATCTTAGATTTATATGCTTCTGATAATTTGTTTAATGGCAATATACCTAACTTTACCTATTTAGATAATGTGGTAAATATGAACTTTAGTTATAATAATCTAAATGGAAATATTCCTGACTTTAATCATTTAGAAAGTATTGTTAGTATGAATTTTAGTGGAAATAATCTAAATGGAAATATTCCTGATTTTAGCAACCTACCCAATTTACAAGGCTTATACCTTAACGATAATGGTTTTGTAGGAAATATTCCTAATTTTAGCAATATTCCTAATTTAGAAACCTTGTCTCTTTTTAACAATAACCTAGTAGGAAATATTCCTGATTTTAGTAACCTTTCTAATTTAGAAATCTTGTATCTTGAAGATAATGAACTATCTAACAATATTCCAGATTTTAGCAATTTACCTAATTTAACAACACTAAATTTAGCTAGCAATAACTTTAGTGGTAATCTCCCTATTTTTACTACAATATTTAACTTGGAATATTTATATTTAAATAGTAATAATTTTACAGGAATTGTTCCAGACTATACTCATCTTACCAATTTAACGTTTTTCCACCTATACTATAACCAACTCACTTTCGATGGCTTAGAAAATAATATTACTGGTTTAGGCTTAGACTGTACAGGTTATCTATCTTGCTTCCGCTACTCTCCACAAAGCAATATCCCTACCTATCGAAGCGGAAATACACTTTATGTAGAGGCAGGTGGCACACTAAGCAACAACACTTATACATGGTATAGATACGGTACTGAAATAGCTACTATCACAGCAGACAGCACTTACACGCCTACTGAAATAGGCAATTACCATTGCAGAGTTTCAAATAGCACTATTACAAATCAAAATTCAAGTTATCAAAATTTAGTCTTGCAGAGTGAGACAATGATTATCGAAACTTTAACCAATTGCAATCCGCCTTACGAAAACTTTTTGGACGATGACATCACTACTTGCGATTTTCCTGTTACACTAAATGCTAATGTCCCAAATATGCAATTTTATGTATGGAATACAGGCGAAACTACTGAAAGTATTACGGTTTCAGAAGCTGGAACTTACGCTCTAAGTGTTATTGATGAATGTGGCAATGCAGGTGTTGATGAAATTGTTATAGAAGAGGGTGGCAGTGCTTTGGTTTGGCCTGGCGATGCCGACAATGATGGTATTGTGAATCATTTAGATGTCTTGGCTGTTGGTTTAATGCACAGCGAAACAGGCACTCCACGAAATAATATAGATACAAACTTTGAAGGTTATTGTGTGGCAGACTGGACAGCTAATCTACCTTATGGAGTAAATGCAAAACATGCTGATTGTGATGGAAATGGCACAGTAGAAGTAATAGATGTGCAGGCTATCGCTGATAATTATGGACAAATACATACCACAACCAACTCTGCACCACCAATAACAGGCTTCGATTTAGATATTTCGCAAGCACTCGATATAGCTCCTACGGCAAGCAATAACTACACTTTCACACTAAACATTTCAGCAACAAATGTAAATGTTTACGGTTTGGCTTATACTATAAACTATACAGATGCTTGCATACATACTAATATTGATTTTAGTAACTCCTGTTTAGGTATAGATGGCATTGATTTTGTGAAAGTAGTGAAAAATGATACTGCCAACAACAAGCTATATATCGGTATTTCTCGCCTAAATCGCACCAATGCAAATTGCGGTAACATAGCGAAAATAACGATGGAAGTCATAGATATTCCTATCGACAACAATTTGTTTATCAACTTAGAAAATGGCGTAGCGAGCAATGCAAATGAAACTTTGTCAGAAATTCCATCAAATAGTATCAATGTATTTGGTGGTGCTTGCGAAGCACCAAGCAATTTAGAAAATCAAAACCTTACTAGCAATAGCGTGACACTCGCTTGGAACGACACAGGAGCAGAAGCCTATCAGTTGGCAGGGCGAAAAGTAGGCGGTACACCAAAAATTTTCCCAGAAACAACAACTACCTTCCGCACATTTACAAGCGGTTTGCAGCCCAGCACTTGCTACGAATGGACAGTAAAAGCAAAATGCGATGGTGTTTGGACAGATTGGCATATGCCTTTGGCGACTTTCTGCACAGGAGCTGCCAAAAATGGACAAGCCTATTCGGAAGCCAACGACCCCTTTTCGACCAGTACATCTAGTTTATCAAACGCTATTTTATACCCAAATCCAGCGAAAGAAACCGTATTTTTAGCCATTGAAAGCGGCTTTGAAACTTCGATTGACATAACTATTTTTGATGTCGTGGGCAAAAAAGTAGCTATGCAAACAAGCGAGTTGCAAATCGGAAACAACGAACTAAAACTCGATATTGATGCTCTAGAAACAGGCATTTACTTTGTCGAAATCAGTAATGGTTTTGAAAAAACAGTAGAAAAATTGCATATTTTCTAGAAAAAAAAAGCATTATTTCGATGAAAAAAAAAGGAGAAACAAATCATTTTGTTTCTCCTTTTGACTTTTTAGTGCTAAGTGTCTGTTTAGCTTTCTATCATTTTCAACAAATCGCTCGCCTGATTTTTTAACCATAATTTTTGCGTAACTGCTTGTTCTGATTCAAGCGATTGCAATAGCTTTTCCACTTGTTTTTTGATTTTTTCGAGCTTTTTTGGGTTTCTCTTAAAAAAATCATATTGCTCTCTAATTCTATAAAGTTGTTTCATCATTTTATAAAAAGCACTATGCTCTTTTCTAGCTTTTAAAGTTAGCTTTTTGTTTTGTCGCAAATAGCTTCTCAATGTCTCCAACTTGCTTTCTATTAACGAGTTTTTACAAAAATAGAATACCTTCAATAAATATATCTCTTTATTGAGATGAAACACAAAATTAAACTCATTGATATACAAAAATAAAATTTGAGCTTCTTCGTATTTTTCTTCATAAAAAGCAATCAAACCTTCACTATAATGTTTCATATCTTCTCGAAGAGTGGGATTTAACCGACTCTCATATTTTGCTACAAAATCTTTGGCCCAGGCAGTCTTGTTTAATGTTAAGGCAAGCGTTAGTATATTTTTAAAGTGCATATACCCTAAATAATGATTAATAATTAAACATTCATTTTTGAGCATTTGAGTATATAAAATAAAAACGTATTCTCTAAATATATCTTTCCCTTGTCTATATTGGCCAATACAATAATTTATCACAATTGTATAAATGCCATTTAATTCTTCCTGTTTTAGTCCTAGCGTTTCATGTGTTAGTATTTCCAACAAATCGTCAAAATATTGTTGGTCTTGGGTTTGCAAAAGCAAAATAATGGCTTTATAACAATTTATCAAAGGTTCTTTTTTATCCAACTTTCTTTCCACCACAGTTTTTAAGATAAGCGGCACCATTGGCAAATCAATTTGCTTATTATATTTCTGCTTATTGTTTAAGGCAGCACAAATATATTGTAGCATTTGAGTAATATAATAAGTCTCAAAACTAGAAACCACTTCCTCTAAGTTAGGCTTTAATTTTAATTTGGAATCAAAAATGGCAAACTCATGCCAATTTTTGGCCAGCAAATAGTTGTGGCGAAACTCATCGACATTGCCGCTTACTTTTTTTCTGTTTTTTACATATTTATCCCAGTTTTTTTTCCAAACAACTTCGATATGTCTATCATTTAGGGCATTTAACAAAAAAATAATGTTTTCGTTTGGATTTTCTTCTCTTTTCAGAACAACTAAAAAGTCTAATGTCAATTGTTCTATTTTCTTGAATAGCGTTATTACTTTCCGCTCGGCAGTAGCGGCTTCTCGCTTTGGAAACACATATTTAGCAACAGCTCTTTTATCAAAATTTTGCACTTGCTTTTGCCTCATTTTTTTTTGCAAAAAACTATATAAACGAACCACATTTTCATCTTTATTGAAAAATGGTGATTTGATATATTCTGCCAAACGAATCCGCTCATCATTTGTCAGGTTTTCTAGCAAACAAAAAAGTGTTTTAGAAATCATAAATATTAGTCTTATTTTTTTTTTGCAATTTATGTTTAGAATTTCGCTAAAATACTGATTTTCAAGCTTTTACATACACTTTTTTTATTTTTCTATTTGTTAAGTTTGCAAAAACACGAAATTTTCGCCCTTTTTTTTAGAAAAAATAATACTCATCTTTGCAACAGAAGAACACAACAACTCTTTTGCACTATCTAGTAATTTATCTATCAGTTATTTTATATTGGTAAAAAGTTGTTTTAATTTTATCCTTTTGGTTAAAAAATATAAACAACTTTTTAATACCCTTTTACTCTATCTTGTTTTTTTATGATACCCTATATACTCCATCTTTTTATCTAAAAAAACAGAACTGTTCAGTATTAGTCGTTTTGTTTAGAAAGGCTAGTACTGAACAATTGAAAACAATCTAAATTTCTAAAAATTGAGTGTTAGTGTGTGTTAGTGTAGTAAAAAAAGGGATAAACACTTTTTGTTTATCCTCTTTTTACACTTCTAAACACCTAAACAAAATCAAGCTAATGCCTTGATTATCAATGCCTTAGCAACCAATCAGCCGTTTATATAAATAGTACTTGACATTTGACCCAAACCCAAAGAAACAAAGTATTTGATAATAATATTGCTTTTGTATCTCATTTTTTAATCATCAAAAAAAACATCTGAATAGCTATTTGAAAGTCGATATAAGTATAAAACTATTTTTCATCATATTATAATTATATATCTACTACTTTAATGAAACAAGAAACTGTTGAGATTCAATTTTTGCAAAAAAAAGAAATATCTTTGTTCAAACCAACATTTTTTGAAAAAAAATTGAAATAGCAAATATACTTTTAAATTTACAAAATAAAATCTTAACAGTTTTTTCATAACTGCTCAACACTAGCATTTTTTTATTTGATTAAACAGTTATACGTTTTTTAAAACTTTTTTATGAAAATATCAAACTTATCTCGTTACTTCGCAATAACCACTGTTTTAGCCCTTTTAGCTGTTCTAGCATTTTACTATCTGTCTGATACCAAAGAAACAAAAATGCCCACAGTTCCAGGCTTAGTTTGGCCTGGCGATGCTGATGATAATGGCACTGTTAATATGGTAGATTTATTGAGCATTGGACTGAAATATGGCACAACAGGCTCACACCGAGATAGCATAAGTATTACGTTTAACGGAAAAAACGCTCAATCTTGGAGTGGTAAATTGCCAAACAATACTAATGACAAAAATATAGATTGTAATGGTAATGGTACAATCAATGTTATTGATACAACAGCTATTTCTCGAAACTTCAACCTTACGCATCCTAATAGTAATGTGAGTTTTAAAACAACAGGGCAAGCATCTGTAACATTAAATAAACTTGGTAATTCTCAGTGCAATCCACCAAAGCCTGATTGTACAGCAGTTACTTGGGATATGATTTTAAATAACCCACAAAGCTTATACGGAATATCACTTTTTTTTAATTATAGCGAAGACGTAACCATAAATTCTACCAAGCTGACTAGCTCATGTTTGGGCAAAGAAGGAGTAGATTTTATAAACATGATAAAAAATGATAGTACTAACAATCAATTAAATATTGGGCTAACTCGGATAAAGCCAAGTCAAGGCGATGTACCTTGCAGCAGTATTGGCAATATTACTATGGAAGTAATGGAGTTTGATGGAGATATTGATGAACTACTAACATTAAATGTAGAAGAAACTACCAATATCATGAGTTTGCTTCAAGGAACTAACATAACATTTTTAGAAGTGAGTATCTCTAAATAATAATTGTCGCTTATCAAGCTTAATTTTTTTATCACTTGAATTAAAAAAACAATATAAAAAAAACACGAAACAGATTTGGAAGTCTTTTGTGTGCAGTAATAAAGTGGAACAGTTTTTCTGTTCCACTTTTTTTTGCAAAATATTAAGAAATGATTGTTAAGTTTTGTAAGCAATCGAACTAAAATAATATTTGGCACTTAGCTATTTTTTCACATATTTAGTATTTGCAAAAAAAAGTGCTGATAAAAAACACCTCTATTGGCTTGTTGTCCAAATATTTACTTTACAAAAAAACAAGTATAACATATCTATTTTTTTTTTCAAAAAAGCCTCTTACCTAAAATATTTTTTTTAACATTCAAACAAAATGCACTTTATTAACGTTTGATAAGCAAGTATTTATATAGATTTTTTTTCAATTATCAAAAAAAAGTTATGCCGCAAAAAAAATATTTTGCATTTGTTAAAAAAAAGTTTAACTTTACACCAACAAAAAACAAATAAAATGAAAGCTTCAAAATTAGCCGCTATAATTGATTCTTTTTGTTTAGATGAAAAAAAACAATTTCAGAAATATATTGAATCACCATTTTTCAACACAAATGATACACTTATTCATTTATGGAATATTTTGCCAACAAAATTTTCGGCAAAACAAGACGAAATCAATGGCGTTCGTATATGGAAAAAGCTAAGAATGCAAACAGTTTATACTGATGATGCTTTGCGAAAACTACTATCAAAGCTCAATCAACTTGCTGAAGATTTTATTGCTTACCAAGAGTATAATAATGAGGCTGGCAAACATGTTTTCTTTTTACAGGCTTGCCACAAAAGAAAACTATCTAAGCATTTTGTAGCGGCCAACCGCCAAACCAACGATATTGTTAAACATGATGACTACTATAATAGACTTTGCGGCGACTATTATAAAGATGCCTGCCAAAAAGAACAAGGGGAACAACGCACTCATATAATAAGTGCTATGGACAATTTGGACAATTTTTATATACAAAAAAAACTACACATTTATACTGTCCATTTTAGTACTAGATATAGCCAAAAAACGCCTTACAAAAACATCAGTTTCAAAAAATTTGTAGCGTATGCAGCAGAAAAAATAGAAGCTAATATTATGTTCCAATTTTATCACTGTATGGCAAGTATGTTTAGTCATGAAAAAACAGATAAACTAGATCAATTATGGCAATTTTTGGATAAAAGTAATGAGCAAAAACTAACACATCATCAGCGAAAAACTATTTATAAAGGTATTCAAGCTCAACTAACGCTTAAATATAATACTCAAGGAAAATTAGAAGATGCTAAAGAACTTGCTGCTTTGTATGAAATGCTCGAAAAAAAAGACTATTTGCTAGTTGCAAATAAAGAAAAAACAAAAAAAAGCCTAACAATTCTTCGTTATAAGCAAGCTATTATCACTAATATTAGGGCTGGAAATGTACGCATAGATTGGGCTTATGAATTTATGTTACGCAATAAAAGCTTTGTGAACCCAATACATCAAGAAGGTATTTATTGCTATTGTTTGGCTTATTATCATTTTGCAAAAAAACAATATTTAAGCTCTCTGAAATGTATTGCACAAATTGATGAACAAAATATAGAAATTAACAAGGATTCACTTTATTATTTGATGCACCATCATTTTTTGGCCTTGCAAAACTACTACGAATTAGAAGATTTTGATAATTTATTGAGTGGCATAACAAATTTTAGAAAGATTTTAAACGAGAATACCGATATTCCGCACAAAACTACTAGAGCATATTTAAATGCAGTATCTATGCTCAATAATATTTTAAAACTTAGACAGGGAAATCAAAAACAAGGAAATGTTTTTTATAAAAAAATTGAGGATACAAAAGATTTTTATAGACGAAATTGGTTATTGGAAAAGCTGAAACTAAAATTGTTGAAAAAGATAGAAAAAGATAGAAAAAACAAATCTTCGCTGATTGTTCAGACTAACAATATATCTCGCAAATAAAAAAAAGGTGCAATAATTATCGAATTATTGCACCTTTTTTGTATTTTTATTTGTTGCTATTCAGCATCAAATGCTTAGTTGCCACCTATGTCATCTAGTTCGTCCCATTCCCAATCGCCAAGAGGGTCTCTTGAAAAAGTCTCATCACTTTGGCTATCGCCCCAAAGCCATGTTGAGAGGTTTGAAAAGTCTAAAAAATAATCCAAAAAGCTACTAATAGAATTAGAAGTTTGCACATTTTTAATGCTTGTCGTTGTGGGAGTTACTGCTGTAATCTCTGTATCAAGTGAATGACTGTTAGCATTTTGAGCTGTTGCATCTGCTTGCATCACAAAGATAGAAAGGCTCAAAGCCACTAAAACTGTTTTAAAATTTTTGTATAACATTGTCATAATACATTTAAAGTTTACGAGTTATTGAAATTATATATTTATTAATTGTTTTCATTTCAAAACGCTTAATGCGTCCGTTCGCTAAACTTTGATGCAAACACCCTTTATACTTTGAACATTTTACTTTTAAAAGAAATTTTTTTTCTCTAAAAAAAACATTTCTTTATGTATAAGTTATTGATTATCAGTTGTTTATTTTTAAATAAAAAAAGTAAAAAAAAAGTTTTTTTTTATTTCTTGGCAAAAAAAACGTATTATAAGTATCTTTTCATGGCTATTAATTGTTGGTTTACTTAAATAAAAAAACAGATGAACAAAGGCATAAAAATTTTTGTAACAGGAGGCACTTTCGATAAAGAATATGATATGATTACCCAACAGCTCTCTTTTAGAGATACTCACTTGCGTGAGATTTTCAATTTGAGTCGTTGTACCCTTGATTTCAATATCTTGACTTTGATGATGATAGATAGCCTGCAAATGACTGATAAACATCGAAAGATTATTCGACTAAATTGTGAGATTTCAGAAGAAGACCAAATTATTATTACTCATGGTACAGATACAATGGCCAAAACTGCCAGAACATTGGCCGCCGCAAAACTGCCCAAAACTATCGTGCTTACAGGAGCTATGATTCCTTATAAATTTGGTGCGTCAGATGCTTTTTTCAATCTCGGAAATGCACTTGCTTTTGTACAAGTATTGCAACATGGTGTATATATTGCTATGAATGGCCGTTTTTTTATGTGGGATAATGTGCAGAAAAACCAATCGAGTGGTTTGTTTGAAGAAACTAATGATAAGAGCTTATTGGTTGAAAACTAAAAGTTGTTTAAATTTCGCTTTTGGCTAAAAAGGTATAAAAACAACAAAAGACTACCACATTATGAAATGTAGTAGTCTTTTTAAGAAAAAATGGTTGTTCACGAATTTAGGTTTTCGTCGAACTATATGTATAAATGCTAAGGTCGCTGAAACAGTATGATGATAAGATGTTTTGAAGCAGCAAAAGTTTAAAACGCTATAAAAAAATGTCGATTATTTTTTAGAATAATCGGCATTTTTTTATAGCGTTTTTTTCTAAACATTTATCGTTTCACAATAGGCAAGATGTGACTTTCGCCATCTCGATTGATGACTTGCACAAAATAAATACCTGCCTTAAAATCTGATGTATTGATTTTTTGTTGAGCATTCACATGGTTTTCTATTTCAATACTAAAAACATTTTGCCCAATTGCATTTAAAATATTGAGGTTCAAAACATCATTTGCATCGGCTATATCTAGCACCAAATTTTCGCCAAAAGGATTTGGATAAGCATTTACATTTTTAGCCAAGTTTTTATCTAAAATACCTACCGAACTTGTATCAACCACTTCTGGCACTTCGCTCAAAGTATGTTGGCTCAAGAAATTCCAGATTTCAGTAGTTGCAAATACATCATTGTTAGGCGAAAGCCAAGTATGCTCTCCTTCATTGACTCGATAAAACAATACTTCTTTTTCGCTATCACAATCGTTATACAAAAATTTATCTACCGTATAGCCATCATTTGCCACATCTGGCAAAGCTGTTTCTTCGGCCACAGGATTACATGCCAATCTATCTACCCAAAAATCAACGGTAGCCTCTGCCGAGTTTAGTCCCAACAACGAACCATCTGTATAAGATATGGTCGCATCTGCTGTTCCGTGAATGTGTATGACCGAAATCGGACGCTCTGCCATACAATCGTCGCTGGTGAGCAAAGGCAAACTGCCCGAAACAGATGCTATTGCTGCTACACGATGATTGAGGTCGCAAGCTAGTTTTTGCGACATCATACCACCCATCGAAAAGCCTGTAACATAAATGCGTGTGCTATCAATGTTGTAGCGTGCTTGCATACTATCTATGAGCGACGACAAAAAGCCGACATCATCTACGCCTTGATTGAGTGCAATGCCAGCTATATTTGCTCCATTGTTCCAGGCTGTGCCAAGAAATGATGAAACGGCTTCTGGCGTTACAACAATGACATTTGCGGTATCAGCTACATTGTGAAAACCGACATTAGAAAAGTTTTCGTTGGAATCGCCCAAACCATGTAAAGCCAAAATCAAAGGAACATTTGCGTTACTCGTTTCATAAATGGAAGGCACATATAATGTGTATTCACGCAATTCTTCGCCATAAGTGACTGTTTCTGTAACGGCTTGAGCAAACATTTGACAGCTAAAAAGCATAAAAAAGGTAGTCAGTAATGTTTTCATTTTCTTTTTTTTTGTTCTAAAACATTCGTAATATCCAACAAATTTACAAATGTTTGTTCAAGCAATGGTTTTTCAGCTCGTTTTTGTGCGAAAAAAACGTTTTTTTTTAAGCTAGTTTTAATTTTATACCAACACAAATTTCTCATCTGCATAAGCATATCGCTCCTTAATACCATCTAAAGTATCGAACAATTCGGCAGGCGACATACTTTTCACCAAAATCATTCTAGTGGGTTTGATATTCGGAAAACCACGAAAGTAGTTAGTATAATGTCGTCTCATTTCCAAAACACCTAGCTTTTCGCCTTTCCATTCCAACGATTTTTCGAGATGCTCTTTTGCTGCTGCCACACGTTCTGCTACGGTTGGCGGTGCTAATTTTTCGCCTGTATTCAAAAAATGTTTTATTTCTCTAAAAATCCAAGGATAGCCAATGCTCGCACGGCCAATCATAATGCCATCAACGCCATATCGGTTTTTCTTTTCCAAAGCATCTTCTGGCGTTTTGACATCGCCATTGCCAAAAACAGGAATGTGCATTCTCGGATTTTCTTTTATTTTGCCTATCAAAGTCCAATCAGCTTCGCCTTTATACATTTGTTTCCGTGTGCGGCCGTGTATCGAAATCGCTTTGATGCCCACATCTTGCAAACGCTCTGCCGCTTCTACTATATATTTTGTTTTATCGTCCCAGCCCAAACGAGTTTTTACCGTAACAGGCAAATTCGTACTTTTCACGATAGATTTCGTCAAACTTACCATTCTATCAATATCTTGCAAAATACCTGCTCCTGCCATTTTGCAAACCACTTTTTTTACAGGACAGCCATAGTTTATATCCAACACATCGGGATTGGCTCGCTCTACAATTTCAGCAGTTTTTTGCATAGATTCCAACTTTGCACCAAAAATTTGTATGCCTATTGGTTGTTCGTATTCATAAATATCTAGTTTCTGCACGCTTTTATGAGCATCACGAATCAAGCCTTCCGATGAAATAAATTCGGTGTACATCATATCAGCACCATGCTTCTTGCAAAGGCCTCTAAAAGGTGGGTCGCTCACATCTTCCATCGGTGCAAGCAAAAGAGGAAACTCTCCTAATTCAACATTGCCTATTTTTACCATTTTTTACTTTTTTATCTTGCAAAGGTATGTTTTTTTTAGCATTTTGCGAAACAACAAATCTAAAGTGTTTAGAGGCTGTTTAAATTCTATCCATTGGCTTAAAAACAAAATTTAAACTGCCTCTTATACTAAAGCTTTCTTGTATCAATGGTTCTGGCATTTTTTTACAGCAATACTTAGTATACTGTAATATAAGTAATTGGTATTTTAGCCTTTTTATTACATGTTATTTTATTCCAAAAAAACGACAACTCTTGCCGTTGCTGTGTGTTATCACCAGCAACTAAAAGGATAAATAGTGTATTTTAAAGCGTATTTTTTTCGTAACAACTTGTTGGTGATAACACCAACAAAGGCGTGTCGTTCTTTTTTAGTATTTAGGTGGAAGGCACTTTTAAAATACCTTCCACCTAAATTATCATAACATTTTTATGAAACAAACCTTAAAAGCTTATATTACAGTGTACTTAGTTTAACAAAAAAGACTTTTTGGCAAGAAATACACACTATTTTTCAGTTCAAAAGTCTATGAAATTTGCAAATATTGGTCATTTTAAGTACCAAGTACTACTGAATAAAGCTTTTGTTTATTGGCTAACGCATTGACAGTCAAGGTGTTAGCTTGTTCTGAAATGCCCAGAATTTTCTGAACGACTACCTAAGCTACAAAAAATAGTATGTCTAAACTTTTGATGAAAAAAAGAGATATATCTAAACTATTGCTGTACTATTTCATAAAAAAAATCATTCTTTTTCTTATTTCTTAAATATTTATGCTTAACTTATCTGTGACAATAGTAAATCTAAACGTCAAATCAATATATTTTTGTAACTATTTTAGTGTGTAAACTATGGTATTCAAAAAACTCTTGACAAATGTTTTTTTTAAGCCAAAGGATAAAATTTAAACCGCCTCCAAAAAGCCTCTTACTGCTACAAAACTAAAAACTCTTTTATATGCGACTCATAAAAACTTTACTTATCATTTTGTTATTTTGTTGGTATCTCATTGCTTCTTTTTGGTATGTGTGCCGCATCAAGCAAGATTGCCAAAGTTTAGAACAATATGCATGGTATCAAAGTTTGCCTTTTTTGCATAAAACAGGTATTGCAAACACTCCAAAAGCACCTATAACAAAAAATCAAAATCTAACAATTGTAGATAATGGCAAAACGATTGTGAAAACAAATAGCAATTTTGGTTTTGCACAATCGTCCGATTTACCCAAAATGGATGAAAACCTAAAAAAAGGAATGGTAAATTTGGCGACTTACATCAGTCAAAATCCCGATAGACAACTCACTATCACAGGAAAATATTCGTCACTCGAAAACAATCAAACCAATTTCGACAATTTGGGTTTGGCTCGGGCAGCTCACATTCGTCAACATCTTATTCGCAAAGGTGCAAATGGCAATAGAATTAATCTCAAACATCTAGCTAGTCAGAATCTTGTGTTTGAGCAAGGACAAACGCAAAATGCTTTACAGTTTCATTTTTCGGAAGCTAATAATGCAACGCCACCTACAACAAAAACTAGCAATACAACAAAACTATCTAACACACACGCTCCTACTCTACCAGATTTTGTGGTAAAAAATGGCAATAAAATCATTATTAAAACTAACGAAAAATTTCAGTATGAAAAATCGGCAAGCCAACCAACTATGAATCCTGAAATTCAGAAAGGCTTAGATGCTTTAGCTGCTTATTTGAAAAAAAATCCTAAAAAAGAGCTTCAAATTATGGGTTTTTATGGCAAAAATGAAAATAATAGTAGCATTTTTGATGATTTAGGCTTGGCTCGTGCCACTCATTTGCAAGAAATATTGAAAAAAGCTAAAGTTCCAGCTTCGCAGCTATCGGCTGTTTCAAAAATGCTGCCAACAGATGTGAGCGAAAATGGGCTTGATGGTGGTATTGATATGCAAATAAATGACAAAAAAACAGCTCAAACACCTTCGGCAAATCAACAGTTAGTTATTAAAGATGGTACAAAAATGATTGTTCAAGCCAACGAAAATTTTTATATTCACAAATCGAAAGCACAAGTAGATGTTACACCTTTGCTAGAACATAGCCTAACAGAAGTGGCAAATTATGCAAAACAACAAAAACAACGACAGCTAAAAATTGTGGGACACTACGCTCCTACCGAAAAAAATCCGACACCTATCAAAAACTTGGGTATAGCTCGTGCTACTGAAATTCAGAAAAAATTAGTCGCTTTGGGCGTTCCAAAATCTCAAATTGTGCTAGAAGGAAAAGCCAATGGCAAAGTAAAATTTACGAATGAAAAGCATGAAGGCGGTTTGCATTTTTTCTTTGAACTCAACGAAAATTTAGAAAAAGATTTACTTGTCAAACCACGCATTTTATATTTTGCTTCGGGCAATGCCAAATTAAATGTAAGCGATGAACTGCGTGCTTATTTCGCAAATGTAAAAACGTATTTGAAACAAGACAAAACGAAAAAAGTGGTTTTGACAGGCCATACCGATGATGAAGGCCAAAAAGTAGCTAATGATGCTTTGGGCTTGCAACGTGCTAAAACAGTAAAAGGACAGCTCGAAAAAATAGGTATTGCCAAAAATCGTATCGTGACACAATCGAAAGGTGAAACGAAACCTATCGAAAGTAATAAAACTGAAAAAGGCCGTCAAAAAAATAGACGTGTAGAAATGATTATCAAATAAAATAGCCATCTTGAGTTTATTTTATTTTCGCTATTATACTATCAATCGTTCTAATATTTTTTATAACAATTTTCAGTTTAATAAAAACACTTTTTGATAAACGAAACATACTATTTTTCAGTTCAAAAGGCCATTAAGTTTGCAAATATTGGTCGCCTTAGCCTAAAAAAAATAGTACGTTTAAACCGTTGATAAAAAAATGTATAAATGTTCGAACTGTTGCACTATATGAAATAGCAAAATAATAAGTGTAACATTTTAACGTATTATAACAAAACTCATACCTGTTTCATTGATATTATA
The DNA here is from genome assembly GCA_049613665.1 of Chitinophagales bacterium. GTDB lineage: Bacteria > Bacteroidota > Bacteroidia > Chitinophagales > UBA2359 > JBMZCV01. The sequence continues at coordinate 43,244 of JBMZCV010000013.1, forward strand.
TCATTTGAAAAATCCTTAGTTCTTAAAAATTACCTAATCAAAAAAATCAATGCTTACAAAAAATGATAACAGAAATTTTGCAAAATAGTCTTTTAGAAATTATCGCCATCTTGTTGATTACCTCTTTTTTAGTATGGCTGCTGACATGGCTTTTTACACGTTGGAGTTGGAAACGCAAATTTAAGAATGAACAAGAATCACATCAAGAAACAAGTACTGTTTTGTCTAAAACGCTAGACGACAAAAACAAATATGTAAATCTTTTTGATGACAAAAGCGAAGAATACAATAGCTTGTTTGGCGATAAAGAAGCCTTAGAAGTTGCTAATCAGCAAATGCGTCAAGAATTTGAAGGCCTTTCGAGAGAAAAAAATGTGCTTTCTCTCAATTCCAAAAATCTGAAAGCTAATAATCAATCGCAAAAAGAAACAATTACAGAGCTTTTAGTCATCAAAAATGACTATGGTGTTTTGTTGGAAGATTATGAAGTGCAACAACAAAAAGTCAATAAATTGCAGGTTTTTCATGCTCAATTGAAAGAAGAACGTGAAAATTTGACAGCAGAATTGACAAAAGAACGTTTTGAAAATCGAAATAAAAATAAGCTTGTTAGCGAATTAAAATCAAAAGTTTCGGATATTAAAAGTGCAAAATCAACGGAAAATGATGCGTTTTTGAAACTCAAAACAGATTACAAAAGCGACATGCGTTATTTGAAAGAACAGCTAAACGAGGAACGAAATAAAAATCGACAATGGCAAGTGCGTTTGCAAGAAAAAAAGCAACAATTACCTGTCGAACCGCAAAAAGCAGCCGATAAGCCTACTGACAATCAGGCTTTTACACATGACAATCAGGCTTTTACACAAAGAATTGAAACATATAAATTGCAAATATCTCAATTGAGAGAGCAGCTAAAAAAGGAACAACAAGCACATCTTTTGCTTTCGCAAAATATTGCATCAAATACAGATAATAATGATGCTGATTCAAAGTTATTAGCAGATTTAGAAGCTTCGCAAAATAAGTATAATGATTTGTTGCAAAAATACCAGCAGTTAAAGTTAAAAAATCAAGCAAACAAGTTGACGGTTTCACAAAATGCTTTTTCGGCAGTTGAAAGCCAAAACGAAAACAAGCAAATTTTAGCAGATTATGAAAATTTAGCTATTCAGCATCAAGATTTAGTCAAAAAATATCAGCGACTAGAAAGCACACAAAGAAAAGCTGCTGAAAGATTAGCGATTTTTGCGAAGCAACAACAAAATTATAAAAGCTTGGAAGGCGACTTCGCAATTTTGAGAGCAAAAGCCGAAAAAGCAAATGAAATGAAAGCTCACTTGTCGAATTTGGAAAGTTTGAATAGCAACTTGAAACGCAAATTGGCGAGAACAAAAGAAGAAATGAGAACACAAACGGCATTTTCTAGCGAGCCTTTGAATGATAATCAGCTTGCTCATCAAGTCAAAGAATTACAGAGAAAAAATGGTTTGCTAAAAGAACACAATTATCAATTGTCGATTGATTTGGACGAAGTAAACAAAAAAATGGGTAGTTATGAAGGCAAATTATCGAATTTGAGCCGTTTCAAAAATGATTATCAACGTTTGTTAGACCGTAGCGAAAATTGGCAAAATGAAAGCAATAACTTGCAAAAGCAAATATCATTGTTGAACGAAGAAAACGCTCAATTTAAAGATTCTATTAATAATTTGAGTGTTTTCAGAACAAAATACAAAGAAGTAGTTCGACAAAATGAACAGTTGGGTTTAAAATTGCATGAATCTCATCAAAATACTGTTTCGAAAGAAAATGATTTGCTAAACTTGCAAACGAAAACTTCGCAAATTAATGACTTAGAAAAACAAGTTTCGGAATTGAACTTGTCGTTTCAAGAAGGCAATAAGCAAATTTCAGACTTACAACAACGCTTGCATCATGCTGTGACACAAAAACAAAACTTGCAACAACAACTAGATAAAACACAACAAGAACTAGATAAATTGGCAAGTCAGCAAACTGTTTTACTAGATGAAGATGCGATTTTGTACGAAATTAGCGAGCGTTCTCATCTCATAGATTTTAGCACAATTGGTTTGGCACTAGCTAAAGATAAAGAAGATTTGAAAAAAATTAAAGGTATTGGCGAATTTATCGAACGCAAACTAAACGCTTTGGGTATTTATCGCTTTGAGCAAATCGCAAAGTTTACGGATGTAGAAATGGAAGCAATAACGAAAGCTATTGATTTTTTCCCAGGCCGTATTCAGCGTGACAAATGGGTGGAGCAGGCTAAGAATTTACAACAAATATAAAACCCCAACCTATTTGAACGTACCTTTTTCGAAAGAACTGACATGACTTTGGTTGTGTCGGTTCTTTTTTGTAACTATTTACCTTGTGGCAATTTTGGCTAAAAAATGTCTATTTTCATTTATGCTGCTGCTTTTTTTCGTTCAAGAGCTATGCTATTCAACTCAAAAATAGCTTTGCTTAAATAAAAATAGTCTGATTTTTTATCTCAAAAGCCCAAACCTAAACAGTTACTTTTTTTTGCAACCTTTTGAAGTCCTTTTTTGTTTTCAAAAATGGAATGAATATCAATTTGATGTTCTTTTTTTATCGCTAAAAAAAATAAATTCTTATTATGAGTTTTTTAAACAAAATGTTTGGAACAGAAAATAGTAAAAAAGAAGAAAAAAATCGTTTGAATTGGAAGACTTTAGCTTCAGAAACCGATTTGAACGCTGCTATTGATGCTTCGAATAACAAAAATATCATTTTATTTAAACATAGCACTCGTTGTAGCATTAGTTCGATGGCAAAAAGCCGTTTGGAAAGAGGCTGGAACATTTCGGAGGCCGAAGCCGATATTTATTATCTCGATTTGATACAGTATAGAAGCGTGTCGAATGCTATTGCTGCTAATTTGGACGTTGTGCATCAGTCGCCGCAAGTGATTGTGGTGCGAAATGGCAAGGCTATTTATGATGCTTCGCATAGTGCGATAGATGCTCAGAGTATTAAGGCGAGCTTGGCTTAACTCAAGTTGGTTATGTAGTCGCCAATTTTCGTAACAATATTTAAAACAAAAAAGCTATCTTTTTTTGTCATTGCGAACATTTTAAACGTAGTGAAAAAATGTGAAGCAATCTAAACCAGAGCGACAAACAGTAGAAAAGTAGTTAAACAGTATTTTCATGAGTTTTGGCATAATATATGATGCAGATTGCTTCGCAGGCTCGCAATGACAAAGGCTTGTTAGTTTTTTTTTAACAAATTAACAAATACTTCTCATTTTTTTGGGACTACAATTCCAATTTGATTTAAAAAATACAAAAAAGGCGAAACAAGTATATTTGTTTCGCCTTTTCGTTTTTAGTTCAAATAATTTTCACCTAAAAAATTTGCAATTTTTGAACTGTGCTTTCAAAACCATTGCTGATTGCTATGAAATAAATGCCTGTTTCCAAAGCATCGACATTGAGTTTCAATTCATTGTTTCCTATCTGCAAATTATTTTTTTGCATTTTCACTTTTTTGCCCAATATATCGAAAATATTGATTTCAACCGAAGTTTCAAAATCGCTTTCGATGGCTAAAAATACGGTTTCTTTTGCTGGATTTGGATATAACACAACATTTGATATACTAGCTTTTTCATTGGTCAAAAAGGGGTCGTTGGCTTCAGAATAAACTTGTCCATTTTTGGCTGCTCCTGTGCAGAACGAAGCCAAAGGCATGTACCAATCTGTCCAAACGCCATCGCATTTTGCACGAACAGACCATTCGTAGCAAGTGCTAGGCTGCAAGCCACTTGTAAATGTGCGTGAGGTTTGCGTTGTTTCTGGGAAAACTTTTGCCGTGCCACCCACTTTTCTGCCTGCTAATTGATAAGCTTCTGCATTTGTGTTGTTCCAAGAGAGCGTAACACTACTAGCAGTAAGGTTTTGATCGTCCAAAATACTTGGTGTAGCACAGTTTGGGTCTCCATTTATCAACACATTGATACTGTTGTTTGGAATTGGTGAAAGTGTTTCGTCTGCCGAACTCGCAATACCATTTTCTATGCTAATAAATAAATTGTTGTCGGCTGGCAAATCTAAAATTTCCATCGTTATTTTAGCAATACTTCCGCAGTTAGCATTTACTTTATTTAAGCGTGAAATACCGATATATAGTTTATGATTAGCGGCATCATTTTTTACCACTCTCACAAAATCAATGCCTTCTGTGCCTAAGCATGAACCACTAAAATCAATATTTTTAAATTCGCAAACAGTAGCATCTACATAGTCTAAGGTGTATGCCAAACCATATAAGTTTGCATCTGCCGAAATGTCTAGCGTAAAAGTTTGGTTATTTTCGGGTGTTGGTGCTAGAAAGAGGTTTTGCGAAAGATTGAGGGCTATGCCGTTTGCGTCTAAAGTTGGACTTCCGCTGTTATGTGTTTGTCCGAAGTTGCTATCTACAACATCTACATCATTGCTATTAATAATTGCATCGCCATTGCAATCAGCGTATTTATAGTTTAGCCCATCGCTAAAGCTTTCGTTCCAATCTTCGCAAGGTTCTGCTTGCCAATTCATAGTTGCATTTGGACGAGCAATGCCTGTTGCATCATAGGCTAAACCGATATTCAAAACATCATAAACCGTAACAGTGCCATCATTGTCGGCATCGCCAGGCCAAACGCTTGTCGCTGTAGTTTCTGTAATAGCAATTTCATCACTCTGCAATACTAAGTTTTGAAGCTCATCATCTGGGTTGGTAACAATACTATTTGAAACCATGCAATAGTAAGTACCTGTTTCAACAGCTGTGAAAGTGCTGTCGGCTGTGATAGTTGCTATTTCTACACCATCTTTAAACCATGTATAAGTATTATTGCTTAGTGTGCCACCTGCTTCTACATAGAGAGTATTTCCGTTTTGGTAGATTGGTATATTGGCTTGTGGTGCATAGCGAAAGCAGGGCTGATAAGTACATACCAAATTTAGATTAGCTACATTATTTTCTAAACCTGCAAAAGTTAATTGGTTTTCTTGTATATGCAATTTATATAAATCAACTAAGTTCGTAAAATCTGGAATATTACCACTTAATTGATTATTATGAAAAAATAACTTCCCTAAATTTGGTAGATTGCCAAAGTCTGGAAGGTCGCCTGTTAGTTGATTGGTATGAAAATATAAATATGCAATATTAGACAAATTGCTAAAATCTGGAAGTTCTCCACTTAATTGATTATTGCTAAGATACATATTCGTTACGGTCTGCAAATTGCTAAAGTTTGGAATATTACCACTCAATTGATTGCCTTCGAGATACAAATATGTCAAATTAGGAAAATTACTAAAGTCTGGAATAATTCAGCTATTCTCGCTTTAACAAAATCATTACTCCATAGGTGGCATATCAATTT
>JBMZCV010000014.1:0-47274 GCA_049613665.1 Chitinophagales bacterium
CTGGTGATAACACACAGCAACGGCGAGAGTTGTCGTTTTTTTTGGAATAAAATAATATGTAATAAAAAGGCTAAAATGCCAATTACTTATATTACACTGTAATTTAAATCTTCTAAGGTTTTTGAGAAATGTTAGCCGTTTGTTGAAACGTGATAGGTTTTTAAAACCTGTCACATCTAAGCTCATTTAAAGCTTTTTTTTCAATAGCAAGAAAGAAATGACATATTTTTCTAGCCAAAAGAGTCAAATATAAAAAAGAATGGACACTTATTGTTTTAGAAATATGTCATTTCTAATACTCTCAAAATGTAGAATTACTTAAATTACAATATACTTATTTTGCTATAAATATGTAATCCCTTCGGAATAATTTTTTTTAAGCCAAAGGATAAAATTCAAATAGCCTCTTAGCGACAAACAAAAAATAACACTTGAATAATATGAAAAACATCATTTTTTTACTGTTTTTGCTCATCAATTGTGTAGCAATACAAAAAACGTATGCACAAGAAGAAGAGCAACAAACAGAAGACTTGATAGATTATAGCCTGCCGCAAGCTTACGAAATTGGAGGTATTAGTATTACAGGTATCAAACACCTTGACGAAGATGCTCTTGTAACACTTTCTGGGCTAGAAGTTGGCCAAAAAATAAATGTTCCAGGCGATGATATTCCACAAGCACTCAAATCGCTTTGGAAACAAGGACTTTTTGCTGATGTAAAAATAAAAGCTTCAAAAATCATTAACGATGTTATCTTTCTAGAAATTGTTTTAGTAGAGCGTGTCAGATTGTCGAAATATACTTTTTTTGGTGTAAAAAAATCGGAAGAAGAAGACCTACGAGAAAGCATTGGCTTGCTGAGAGGGCGTGTTATCAACGAAAATATGTTGAGTAATACTAGAAATGCGATTAACAAATTTTATGTTAAAAAAGGCTTTTTAAACACAACAGTAGATATTTCGCAAGAAAAAGACCCTGTTTTTAAAAATAGTGCCATTTTGACGATTAATGTTAATAGAGGAAATAAAATACGAATCAACGAAATTATTGTCAACGGCAATAAAGAAGTTTTTTCTCGCTCGCTCAAAAAGCAAATGAAAGATACGAGAGAGAAAACCGTTTTTAGACTAGATGCACCAAAAACGGTATTGAAAGATTTGCGAACAGCTAATTTGGGCCGCACTTTTGGCGATTTATCCCTCATTGAAGCTGCTCAATATATTGATGAAAAAGTAGTTCGATTTCGCCCTTTCACCACTTCAAAATTCATTGAAGATGACTACGAAGCCGACAAAATTAAAGCTATCGCTTACTACAATGAAAAAGGCTATCGTGATGCTAGAGTAATCAGCGACAGCATTTATTTGGTCGATGACAAAAGCATCAATATAGTGCTAAATGTAGAAGAAGGCCAGCGATACTATTTCAGAGACATCGTTTGGAAAGGCAACACAAAATATGAAGATGAATTTTTGTCTCGTGTATTGGGCATCAAAAAAGGCGACATTTACAACCGTTCTTTGATGGAAACTCGTTTGTTTATGGATCAAATGGGAAATGATGTCAGCTCATTATATATGGACGATGGCTATTTGTTTTTTAATGTTACGCCTATGGAAAAAGCCATTGAAAACGACTCCATCGACTTGGTAATCAATGTGTATGAAGGGCCACAAGCCACAATTGACAAGGTCATCATTAAAGGAAATACAAAAACTAACGAACATGTTATTCGACGTGAACTACGGTCGTTGCCTGGTACCAAGTTTAGCCGTGCCGATATTATTCGCTCACAAAGAGAGATAGCAACGCTAAACTTTTTTGACCCAGAGCAAATTATGATTAATCCTATTCCAAATCCATCAGATGGAACGGTAGATATTGAATATTCTGTGGTAGAAAAGCCATCTGACCAACTCGAACTTTCAGCAGGTTGGGGTGGTTCTACGGTAGTTGGTAGTGTTGGGGTTTCGTTCAACAACTTTTCGCTCCGAAATATCATCAAACCAGAAGCATGGCAGCCTTTGCCTAGTGGCGATGGCCAAAAACTGAGCCTTCGTTTCCAATCGACAGGCCGTGCCTATCAGTCGGTTAATGCTTCATTTACAGAACCATGGCTGGGTGGCAAACGTCCAAATGCCTTAACTTTGAGCGTTTTCACCTCTCGAATTTATCGAAATTATTTTAATAATCCAGCACCAGAAGATAGACAATTACAATATATTACAGGTGCTTCTATCGGTTTGGGTCGTCGTTTGCAATGGCCAGACGATAACTTTTCTATGCAGATGAGTCTAAATTATGACCATTACAAACTGCAAAATTCTACTTCAGACTTTATTATTAGCGATGGAACATCAAACAATCTAAGCCTTACCACAACTATTGCACGTTATTCGCTAGACCAACCTATTTATCCACGTTCAGGTTCAAATATTTCTTTGTCTTTGCAAATCACGCCAGCTTATTCAAACTGGTTTAATCCTACAAAAGATTACAGCGACTTGCCAAATGAGCAAAAATATAAATGGGCAGAATATCACAAATGGAAATTTAAAGCCGAATGGTACACTCCTATTGTTGGAAATTTAGTTTTAAAAACAGCATTCAAAACTGGCTTGATGGGATACTACAACAAAGGAATTGGCCATGCTGCCTTTGAACGTTTTGAAGTTGGTGGCGATGGAATTGCAAACTTCAACCTACAAGGAAAAGATATTATCGCTTTGCGTGGCTATGACGACTCAGATGTAACACGCCGAACTACAACGGCTGGACATCCATTTTTCGCAAAATATACTGTCGAATTGCGTTATCCATTGAGCCTCAATCCAAACTCTACTATTTTTGCACTAGCATTTGTTGAAGGTGGAAATTCATGGAGCTATTTCAAAGACTTCAACCCTTATGAAGTAAAACGCTCGGCAGGTTTAGGCTTGCGTGTTTTCTTGCCAATGTTTGGTTTGTTAGGCTTCGATTATGGTGTTGGTTTCGACAAAAATATAGCACTCGAAGGCGATGGCTGGTGGAATTATATTGGTGCAAAAGGCCGTTTCAGCGTTATTCTAGGTTTAGAACCAGAATAAACAATAAGTACCAAGCACTATTTGAGCTAATGCCTTTGTAAAGTAGTGTATTAGCTTCCACAGTTTGTAGAATAAACTTGTCAGATTACTTAATTTTTTTTTCTAAATTTAAAAAGTATGAAATGTGTTGATACAATTCTAGCACTTTCATACTTTTTACTGTTAAACTTTCTTTTTACAGGAGAGTCTCAATAAGCAGTTTGAATTTATAAGAAAAACAAAAAATATCAAAAAATAAATCACTCAACGTATGAAAAAATTAGCAATAATTCTCTGTCTATTTTTTGCTTTCACATCTAGCACTTATGCACAAAGTTTTGCTTTTGTCAATACAGAACAAATTTTAGAACAATTACCTGCTTATCAAAATGCACAAAAACAAATAGATGCTACGGTAGCAAGTTGGAACAAAGAAGTGCAACAACGCTACAAACAAATTGATGATGCCTACAAAGCATTTCAAGCCGAGCAAGTATTGTTGAGCGACACAGAACGCCGCCAACGTGAAGAGCAAATCGTAACGATGGAAAAAGAAACTAGAGAATTTCAGAAAAAGCGTTTTGGTTCAAATGGCGACTTGCAGAAAAAAAGAGAAGAACTCGTCAAACCTATTCAAGACGAAGTATATGTAGCTATCGAAAAGGTAGCTAATCGCAAAAAATATGACTTTATCTTAGACCGCTCAAGTGGTGCTTCTATTTTATTTGCCAATCCAAAATACGACGTAACAGACGAAGTTTTGAAAGAAGTAAAATAGTCAGAAACTTAGCTTCACGTCAATAAAGCAGCTCAAAAATAAATGCTAAATGCTATTTAATAGAGAGTTTGATTCGTTGCTAACGCATTGATAATCAAGGCGTTAGTTTGTTTTCAAATACCGAAAAACATCTAAACGACTATTTAAATAACAAGACAATTTGCACTAATAAATTGAAAAATCAATGTGTTAGCTTCCACAATTTGTAGAATAAATTTGTCTGAATACTTAGGTTATTTGCCAATAAAATAATATTTTTGCGTCTGCTTTAAATATAACACCCTTTGAAAAACAGATAACTAAATATTTCGTGCTGTTTTTCTGAAAAAATCGTAACTATTTAAGTGCGGCATTTTTTACTCAAAATTGCCAAAACGTAAATAATTACAAAAAATCACCATTAAAAATTCAAAAAATATGAAAAATTTAGCAAAAGCTTTGCTCTTGATATGTTGTGTGTGGATAGCTGGAATGACAACAGCATCTGCTCAAAAAGTTGGACATATCAATAGCATCGAAGTATTGAGCAGCATGGATGAATGGAAAGCCGCTCAAAAAAATTGGGAAACTTACGCCAAACAATTGCAAACTTCTCTCGAAAATAAAGAAAAAGCTCTAATTGAAGACTACAATGCCTTTGTAAAATTAGTAGAAACTGGAGGCGTGACACCTGCTGAACAACAAAAAAAAGGTGAAGAATTTCAAAAACGTCAGATGGATTTGGAAAAAGCACAAATGAAAGCTCAACAAGACATCGTGAAGCGTGAAGGCGAATTGACAAATCCTATTCGTGACAAAGTGTTGAACGCTATTGAGTCTGTTGCAAAAGAAAACAGCTATACTTATATTTTTGATACTAGCGTTGGAGCAATTTTGTATGCTGCCGATAGCGAAGATGTAAGCTCAAAAGTAAGAGCAAAACTATAAATTGCGAAGCACTAATTAATATAGCCTGTTTGAGTTGCTAACGCATTGACATTTCTGGTGTTAGCTTTCACAAATAGACAATTTATTTTTAATCTTCCCTTAAAAATAAGCTAGTTTTAGCATTAAAAAAAAGTTCAAAGCTTTTTTCTTCTTAGTAAAATAAGAAGGAAAAAGCTTTTTTTTATGTAAAAAAGAATAAAACACATCATTTTTCTCAAAAAAAGCGTATTTTTAAGGCTATGATTCGTTTTTCTTAAAAAAATATTTTTTTATGCCATCTTCTGCTCCTATCGGAATTTTCGACTCTGGCGTTGGCGGACTTACCGTTGCCGATGCTATTTCAAGACACTTGCCCAACGAAAATATCATCTACTTTGGCGATACCGCTCATTTGCCTTATGGCGACAAAACACCTGCAAGTATTCTAAAATTTTCTATTAATATCACCGATTTTTTAGTAAAAAAAGGCTGTAAAATTGTTGTTATTGCTTGCAATACCGCTTCCGCAATTTCCTATGAAGTATTGAAAAAAATGCAAGCCGAAACAACAAAAATTCCTATTGTAGATGTGATTTCGCCTGTTTCTCAAATGGCAGCAACCGACAAAGAGGTTAAAAAAATAGGTATTATAGCCACAGTTCGAACCGTAAAAACAGAAGTATATCCGAAAATTTTATTGAAATTTAATCCTCAGATATTGACATATCCTAAAGCAACACGCTCATTTGCCGTGATGATTGAAGAAGGTTTGTTTTCAAACAAAAAGCTCATTCACTCTTTAGTAGAACATTATTTCACAACGCCAGATTTTGCTCATATCGATTCGCTCATTTTGGGCTGCACACATTATCCGCTCATTAAGCCAGATATTCAATATTTTTTTGAAAACCACCAAGATTTTAAAGACAGAAAAATAAAAATTTTCGATTCAACCGATTGTGTTGCTCTAAAAGTGAAAAATATTTTAATGAAAAAAGATATACTGAATGATGGCGATAAAAAAACGCTACATCAATGTTATCTATCCGATTATTCGGCAAGTTTTGCTAAATCTAGCAACGTTTTTTTTCGAGAAGAACTAAATATTGAAGAGGCAAAAATCTAAACAGCCTCTAACTAACACAATGATTTTATTGTAATTTACAACTGCATTATGAAAAAAATTTCACGCAAAAAATTTCTACAAATCTCTAGCTTAGGCATTGCTAGTTTGGCCTTTCCTACTCCTTTTTTGGGAAGCAAATTGGATAAAAAAAAGCACCATATTATCATTTTAGGCACTTCGCTCGAAGCACTTATTTTTGCCCAAAAACTGAAAGAAAATGGTTTTGATGATTTTTTGTTATTAGATGTAAAAGAAAATGAAACAATTTTAGACAATGACTTTCCTATCTTAGTTTCGGCAGATGAAAATAAAACTTTGGAGTGGCTCGAAAAAGAAAAAATTACTTATTTTCAAGTCAATAAAAAAGGCAAAACGATAGGAAAATATGAGTTGGAAAAAAGCGAAAAAGAAGAGTTAGAGCAAGCTGTTTTTGAGCTGAAAAAAAAGGCTCGAAAACTAGATTGGCAATACTTGCAAAATGATAAAAAGGCTGAAATATATGACCATATGTTTTTGGCCGAATGGCTCGAAAATCACTTGCAAACGCTTACTGCTCACGCTTTTTTTGCCTATAAAATAAATGAAATTTTCGGCTGTCAAACTGACGAAATTTCATTGCTTTATTTCTTATATTTCTTGAACAAGAAAAACAATTTCGACATTTTAAATTTTGATAATCAATGTTTTATAGTTGATGAAAAAATATTAAGCATTGTTGAGAAAATGAAAGCTTCTTTTGCTCATAAAACGTTTTTTACAAAAAAAATAAAAGCCATACAACAAACCGAAAAAAGCTTTTTTATTGATATTGAGAATGAAAAAATTGTGGCTTCGAATGTCGTTGTAGCAGCAGACTTTTTGAAAAATAAAAGCATATATCTTCCGACATTTTCAAACATTTTTTCAGAGCCAAAAATGCTAGAAAAAACAAAAGTTTGCATCAAACTAACATACACAAATGCTTTTTGGCAAAAGAAAAGTTTAAATGGCCAAATTGTTTCTTTTTCTGGTCTTATCAAAAAAACTTTAGACACTTCTCTATCTCACGAAAAATACGCAAGCCTTCTTGTTTTTCCTGACACAGATTATTTTTCGAGCCTTGAAAAAAGCGAAAGAAAGGAATTAATTATTGATGAACTGATAGACTTTTTTGGCGATGAAGCTTTAAGTTATATTCAATACGAGGAATATATCAAGCAAAAGCAAGTTCGAGATATTTCGGTTTCTTTTTTATCGAAAAACAATATATCAAAAGCAGTTTCAAAGCATCTATTTTGGCTCAAAACGCCTCCGACAATCAATAATGGATTGAGCAAAAATATTCAAGCTGCCGATTCTGTTATCGAAGTGCTTTTAAAACAAAAAATGGTTTAGGATTCGGCAAAAAAAGCGATAACAGAATCTGAAATATAGCGTACTTCTTCTTTTGTGAGTTCTGGAAAAATAGGCAATGAAAGCACTTCATTCATATAAGTGTTGGCTATTGGAAAATCTTGTTTTTCGTGATTTTTATAGCCGTAAGCTTCCAACAAAGGCAACGAAACAGGATAATGAATGCCTGTTGAAATGCCTTTTTCTTTCAAAAATGCTTGCAACAAACTTCTTTTTTTTGCTTTTGCTCGAATAACATACAAATGATAGACAGATTGTAAATGTGTTTCATCTTTTGGCAAAATGATATTTTTTTCATCTTTCAAAAGCCTACTATACAAAGCTGCTATCTGTTGTCGCTTTTTGTTCCAAGCTTCTAAGTAAGGCAATTTCACATTCAAAACGGCTGCTTGCATAGCATCTAAGCGACTATTTCGGCCAACGATTTCATGCTCATATTTGGCACGGTAGCGGCCATGATTAGCAATTTTTTTACACGTTAAAAATAGCTTTTCATCATTCGTAACAATAGCTCCAGCATCGCCATAAGCTCCCAAGTTTTTTCCAGGATAAAAGCTAAAAGTTGCAATTGTGCCCAAACTACCTACTTTCTTTCCATCGCAAGTAGCACCTTGAGCTTGGGCGGCATCTTCTATCAAAAACAAATCGTGTTTTTTCGCTATTGCACACAATTTTGTCATGTCGGCAGGCCGTCCATACAAATGCACAACGATAATTGCTTTTGTGCGTTTTGTAATCAATTGTTCAATTTTCGTCACATCAATATTGTAAGAGTCTGCATCATTGTCGCAAAAAACGACAGTTGCACCATTTGTTGTCACGGCTTCAGCAGTTGCAATAAACGAATTTGCAGGCACAATTACCTCGTCATTTTCGCCGATATTCAAAGCTTGCAAAGCTATTTCTAAGGCATCTGTACCATTTCCACAGCCAATACAATATTTCGTTTCGCAGAATTTCGCAAAATTTTCTTCAAAAGTCACTACATTTTTTCCGCCAATAAAAGCGGTATTTTCTAAACATTCATTCAAGCTTGTCTGAATTTCTGTTTTTATAGTCTGATATTGTCGTTTCAAATCGACGAGTGGAATTTTATTTTTTTTGTTTTGCATCGCAATAGAGTAAATATGATAAATAAAAAAAATCTAAATTTTGAGGTTCATCTATAGAAAGAAACATTAAACAAATAGCTCGCATAATGCTCTATAATTGATAGACGATAAATGAGATAAAAAGGTTGGAAAATATTATTTTTTCGTAACGAAATTTATGCAAGATGGTATATATAGGCGTATTTACTTATAAAAAATTGAGAGAAATAAAAAGTTGATGGTGAGTTAAACATCATATAAAAAGTGTTTGTTTGCCATCTCTTTTTTCATAAAAAAATACTATAAAAAAATAAGAACATTTGAATAAGGTTGTATTTAATCTTATAACTTTGTTTTTCTTTTTAATTGATATACTGTTTATATAGGAACTATGGGGAAAAAAGCCTAACTCACAAAAGAGTTGGGCTTTTTGTTTTTTTAGTGCTTATATTCAGAAATTTTATAGTTGCCTTTTCTCATATCAAAAACTTTTTCTAACTAAGCTTACAACTTTTTGCATAATAGTATTATGCAAACCCTCCAAACGACTTGGTATTTATGCGTTTTTTGTTTTTTAGCATTTCAACTTTTGTGTGCTAATTTTATTTGAAGACAATAAGAACATCTTTATTTATTTCAAAATGGTGTAGATTTGTCAGACTACCTGACGCAAAACCAAACATTTAAATTCAAACACTTTTTATTTAGCTAAAAACTATATAAAATTGCGTAACTTTACGGCATGAATTATTTAAAAGCTGAAAATCTCACAAAAATATATGGCGATAAGGTGCTGTTTGAAAACATTGATATAAGCATCAACAAAGGCCAGAAAGTAGCATTGATTGCACGAAATGGAACAGGAAAGTCGAGTTTATTGAAAATTATCGTTGGGCTAGATTCGTCAGATATTGGCGGCTCAGTATATATTCATAAGTCGGTGAAAGTGGGCTATTTGGAGCAAAGCCCTAAGCTGGCGGCTGGCATGAGCGTAATGGAAGCAGTGTTTTATTCCGACAATCCATCTTTGCAAGCGGTGAAAGCATATGAAGAGGCAATAACAAAACAGGAAGTTTTTCCGAGTGTCAAAAACCAAGCAAATTTGGAAAAAGCAATGGCAAAAATGCAGTTGCTCAATGCGTGGGATTATGAAGCTAAAATCAAAGAAATTTTATCACGTTTCAATATCACACGCCTCAATCAGCCTGTCGAAGAGCTATCTGGTGGCGAAACAAAACGGGTAGCTTTGGCGAGTTTGCTCATTCAAGAGCCAGATTTTATTGTGCTAGATGAGCCTACGAATCACCTCGATTTGACGATGATTGAATGGCTAGAAAATTATTTGAAGCGTGCCAATCTCACCATTCTTCTCGTGACACACGACCGTTATTTTTTGGATAGAGTTTGCACAGAAATTATTGAAATTGAAAGAGGAAAAACGCAAAAGTATAGAGGCAATTATAGTTATTTTTTAGAGAAAAAAGCAGAGCTGACTTTCAATTTGAAACAAGAAGTTGATAAAGCTGGCAAGTTGATGAAAAAAGAGTTGCAATGGCTTAGAACTCAACCGAAAGCAAGAGGAACAAAAGCCAAATCTCGTGTGAGTGCTTTCGATGCAATACACGACAAGGCTACGATGAAACTCAATGAAAAAGATATTGATTTTAGTGCCGTAAAAATGGCTCGAATCGGTGGAAAAACCATTGAAATGCACCATATCAATAAAGGATATGATGGCGTAAAACTGCTTGATGAGTTCAGTTATGTGTTCAAAAGACGTGATAGAGTCGGTATAATTGGCAAAAATGGTGCTGGAAAAAGCACTTTTCTCAATATGATTGTGGGCAATGAGCGGCCCGACGAAGGAAAAATTGTGAGAGGTTCAACGCTTGTTTTCGGCTACTATCATCAGCAAGGTTTGCAACTCAAAAAAGACAAACTGATGATTGATGTGATACGAGATATTGCGGAGGTATTGCCACTCGAAAAAGGCAAATATCTAACAGCAGGCCAAATTCTCGACCATTTCGATTTTCCATTTAGCAAGCACCAAAATTATGTTTCTACTTTGAGCGGTGGCGAGCAGCGACGTTTATATTTGTTGAGTGTGTTGATGCAAAACCCTAACTTTTTGATTTTAGATGAGCCTACCAATGATTTGGATTTGCTGACTTTGAATGTTTTAGAAGATTTTTTACTCAAATTTAAAGGCTGCTTGATTGTTGTTTCGCACGATAGGTATTTTATGGATAAACTTGTTGACCATGTTTTTGTGTTTGAGGGAAATGGAAAAATAAGAGATTTTCCTGGCAATTATACGCAATATAGAGACCGTAAACAACAAGAAATAAAAGAGGAAAGAGAGCGAAAAGAAGCTGAAAAAGCGAAAAATCAGAAGAAAAAAGTCGAAGTTAAGAAAGTAAAAACGAAAACAAAGCTTTCTTATAACGAAAAACGAGAGTTTGAACGCTTGGAACAAGAAATTGAAGACTTGGAAATGGAAAAAGAAGGCTTGGAAAATAAGCTCAATACAGGGCAAGGTTCGCACGATGATTTGATGAAGTGGGCGACTCGATTGGGCGATATTGTGGCAGCTATTGATGAGAAGTCGGATAGGTGGCTGGAATTGAGCGAGTTGGTGTAAGGAAATTTTGTCAAATACTATTTAGTAGTTTTTTAAGTGCCAAGCACTATTCGTTGCTAACGTATTGAAAATCAAAGTGTTAGTTTTAATGAGGTGTCAACTTGTTTTTATCTAGCTACTTATTACAAAAAATGTAACACTCATTTTTTTGTTTTTTCTTTAAATACTCCTAGTGAGAAAAAGAAAAAACAAGAAAGTGAGTTTTTTTATTTTGGGTAATTTGCATTTTTTTTCATAAAAATTAAACTTTATGATAATGTGTTGAAAATCAAAGGATTAGCCTTCATAACTTGTCGTTCATTTTCGTTTAACTGCTCTCTCAAAATATTTTCATGAAACTTTTTTTTTTCAAATAAGGTTTTAATTGTCAAGTGGCCGCTACAATTTTGAAATAAGAAAAGCATCTTCACAGTTTTATCCGTTGATATGGAAAGCAAGTGTTTAACCCAAAACACTTGGAGCTTGTTCTTTAATGAAAACACTTATTTTCCAACACCACAATAACCTTTAGACTTATTGTTTAGCCCCTTTTCAACTGCTCATATCGCTGTGTTTTTATTGTCTAAAATTATCGAAAATTCTCCAACCTATTTTTTAAGTGCCAAGCACTAATTTAGCCTGTTTGGGTTGCTAACACATTGAACATCAAGGTGCTAGTTTCCACAAATAAGCATTTTCTTTCTCTTGCTTGGCTAATGGAATTTTCCTTTATTATTTTTTACAGGCAATTGCCGAAAAGCCTCTAATAGAGTAGGCAAAACAAAAAAATAGATGCGACATGAAACATCGAAAAAAACACAAAGTAACAGTTTTTGTTATTCTTTTCTTATTGATAATCAATACTTTAAGCCTAAAAGCTACTTATAGCGATGACTTAAATACTGTTCAAACCAATTGGAATACTTTATTTCCTACAAATGTGGTTATGGATAGCTGGGCTGAAATAGGCACTATCGCTAATGATGGCGATAGAACCAATGCTATAAACGCTTTGACCAACATAAATACAGTATATGTAACAGACGGTAACCCAACTATGCCAAGTACTATAACAGCAGCTTCATTAAGTCTTGCGGCTGATAGCTTGCTGTTGGAATGGAACGAAATGGTAGATACGCTAGTAGCAGTTGGACAAACTGTAGTAGCGATAGAATGGTCATTTGTCGATACAGGTGCTAGTTTTACCTCTATTGCAGTATGTGTAGCCGATAGCATTGTTTTCGACCCAATGATTTCTACTGCTGTTCTGACAGCCGAAAATATGGCCAATCTCGGCCAAGCACAACGAGCAAGCGGCGGCCGAACGATATATTGGCTTTGGGGCAGCACAAGAGGCAAAATATGGTGGGAAGTGACTTGCCTTGCATCGCCACCACCACTTTGTTCGCATGAATGTGGCGGTTGGATGACTTTGGGCGAAGCCGATTGTAAATGCCAAGAAGTTGCAGGCGGGCCAAATGCTTGTAAAATAGAATATGGCTGGGGCTGGCGAACTCCTACGGGCAGTCTTAAAATTCAATGGAATCCTGCTACACTTAGCTTTGATGTCACCATAACAGGCTTGGGAAGTAGCGGAAAAGGAAATGGTGCTATCGTTGATTTATGTGCTGTTGCTAATCCTTGCAGCACTTGGTCAAACCCTTCGCCTGATAGTGCTTGGGAAATAATCAATGATATTTGGGGTGGTGCTCCACAAGGAACAGGCACAATGTATGAAACTACCGAATTTCAATTATTTGCATCAGAAGCTTTTGCCCTAGACAATGTTGTAGCTAACAATATATATACGTTTGGTGCATGCAATGGTGTTGGCGGCACAGCTTGGGATTTGAACTTTACGATTATCGCTCCTTCTGGCAATATTGATGCTTTTGGTCTAAACGAAAATTCGATATGCGAATTGACGTGGACAGCTACCGAATCTGGCACTTATACCATTGCAGTAAATGAAGCTGGAAACTGTGGTGTGCCAAATAGTATAGACAATGGTTTTCCTTCCATTACTTGCGTTAGCGACACGAATCCATGCGACAATACTTTAAACATTATTGTTGAAAATACTGACATGCAATGCGAAACAGCAACTATTTGTGCTACTGCAAATGGAGGAACTCCGCCTTACACTTTCAATTATACGCCTTTTAATTGTGAAGAGATATACAATGATATGAACTTCAACAATGAGGTTGTCAATCTAAATTATGGCGATTTGAATATCAATGCTGTTATTAATGGTGGTTATTTCATTAGTCCAGATGGTTGGGCAAATGGAGGAGCAATGATAACGCTAGAAAATGGCGAATCAATAGATGTGATAATAGAAGCTCAGAACATCACAGTTGTAACCAATGGAGGAGAAGAAATGACGACTATTAATGTTTTTGAAAATGTGATGAATATCAATGGCAATTTGATTGATATAGACAATGCTATGGATATGCTATTGAATGAAGCAAATAACGGTATTTCACTAAATCAATATGCTGCTTCTAGTGATGTACTAATTGCTTATATGAGCTTAACAGCAACAAATATTTGGGCCGACAATGCACAAGCTGCCTTATGTGGCAACAATGCTTCAAAAAGCTTTTGGTGTCACTCTGCAAGTTGGACAGGTGGCATGGCTATTTATGCACTTATGCAAGCAGGTTGTGCTCCAATAACAGCAGCTTGCGTTGGAGCTACTTATGTAACCATAGGCGGTTTGGCTATTCCTTGTGTTTCACTCATTGCTTTTTGTCAAGGTACAGCAATACTAAGTGCAAATGCTTGCCGAGCGTTTTTCCTCGACCAATGGGGAAATAGTGATGCTAGAAATATGATGTTGGCGGCCAATACTTGTGTCGAATTGCCAGAAGGAAACTATATTTTTAATGTAGTTGATGCTAATAATTGCACCGCAGAATCGGAAGTGTTTTTTGTAGAAGTAGAAACAACATCAGGCAATAATACTTGTGTTACTTGCAATGATGGCGTTTTGAATGGCGATGAAACAGATGTTGATTGTGGTGGAAGTTGCGAACCTTGTTTGGAAACTTGCGGACAAACAGCAAATTTAACAACAAATATCGTTTATGAACCTACTTTAGAAGCAACATTTTCTTGGAATGCTGTGCCAAATGCAGAAGCTTATCAACTAGCAGGACGCAAAGCGGGTGGGAATATTAAAGTTTTTCCTGAAACACAAAATACACATCGTACCATTACGAGCGGTATTTTATATGACACAAGCTATGAGTGGTCTGTGAGGGTGAAATGCGATGGTTCTTGGACAGATTACGTTTTGCCTCCTGCTGCTTTTACCACCGATTCAGCTCCTTTTGGCAAAAACATCAATAATAGCTACGATATATTTGCGACAGAAAGTAGCTTGACCGTAAATTTATATCCAAATCCTGCACAAAATAAGGTGAATCTTCAACTGACGAGTGCTACAACAGAAAAAATGCAAGTGCGTTTGCTAGACTTGACAGGCAAATTATTGATAGAAAAAAATATTGATACAGGCATTTTACAAACTCAAACTTTTTTAGATGTGTCCAACTTGCAAAATGGTTATTATTTGGTAGCAGTAAATAATGGCTTAGAAACGAATATTTCTAAATTGAGTATTATTCGATAAAAAATAATAGCAGAGAATGAATTTTTAATTAAAAAAACAAAAAGTGCAAATGCGATATTTTATTATCGTATTTGCACTTTTTTTGTTATTAGATATTTTACACATCACTCATTTTAGGCGAAGCCAACAATAAATTATTGACCACAGAAAGAAAGACATAAAACAAAATCACAAAGGGAATACCAGCAAACCCAATGCTACCTAATGTGCTAAAAACAGTAGTAATAAATATATAACGTATTTCATTTCCTCGCCAGCGATAGTTTTTGAATTTCAAAGAAAACATTGGCAAATCGACGATGAGTAGCAACGAAAGCACCAAAATACTTGTGTATAAAAAGATAGGATTTAGCACCAAGTTTTGCAATCCAAAGACATTGTTTTCTACGATTGGAATGAGCGAAACAACAAAAGCGGTAGAACCTGGAGTAGCCAAGCCCAAAAAGCCAGTTGTTTGTCGAGTATCTACATTAAATTTGGCGAGACGCAAGGCAGAAAAAAGTGCTAGAATAAAAGCTGGTGCAGCATACATCACGGCTTGGTTTGGTGGTAGCTGAAAGGCTTGCAACAAAAAATGATAGAAAACCATGCTTGGCACTACGCCAAAAGTAACCATATCGGCCAGCGAATCGAGTTGCAAGCCCATAGGTGATGATACTTTGAGGAGGCGTGCTGCAAAGCCATCGAAAAAGTCGGCAACACAAGCCCAAAAGATGAGATGTGGCACTATCATAAATTGTCCATTGAAGAGGTAAACGATGGATAAGCAACCCAAAAATAAATTGAATAGTGTAAAAAGATGTGGAACGATTGCTTTCATTGTGATTGTTTTTTAGTGATGATGACGAAATATCTTTTGCGGCTCAAAATTGTTTTGTAAGATCAATGGTTCGGACATTATACATTTTTTTATCAAAGGTTTAAACATACTATTTTTTTTAGGCTAAGGCGGCCAATATTTGCAAATTTAATGGTCTTTTGAACTGAAAAATAGTATGTTTCCCTTGCCAAAAGGAGCTTTTTTATTCAACTGAAAATTGCTATAAAAAATGTCCGAACTATTGTAAGATAACAGGTTTATTAAATAAAACGATAAAATTCTATGAAATGTTTAAAAATTTATTAATGTTTTTTGATAACTATTTATGTTGTGACAATTTTTATCTCAAAAGCCCATACCTAAACAGTTACGTCTTTTGTTTAAGTTATTTTGCTATAAATAAAGTCTGGCAAAACTCTCATAATAAAAGCTACAATTGACCAACGTTTTGTGATGTAAGCGACCTTTTTTTTGCGTTTGATGGCCGAAAAAATTTGTGTAGCAGCTTTGTCGGCTGTTGCAGCCCAAATCATAAAATCATTTTTATCGGTCATTTCTGTTTTCACAAATCCAGGGCGAATGTCTGTAACCGAAATGTCTAATTTTTTGCGAATAGCACGATAGCGAAGGCCTTGCATATAGGAAGTAATAAAAGCTTTTGAAGCATGATAAGCAGGTATGCGAGAGCCTCCACGCAAGGCTGCCAAAGACGAAATGCCTACGATATGACCTTTTTGTTGTTGGCTTTGAAAATGATAAAAAGCTGCATTTGTGATGGCTGTAAAACCTGTCACATTCGTATTGATAATGTTGAGTTCCTTTTCCCATCGAGTCGTTATTTCGCCTACACCAGCGTTTATTATCACGACATCAACACCATTCATTTGGTCTATTAGTTCAAGAAAAACAGCTCTTGCAGCTTCAGTTTTGGTCACATCCATAGTTTGCAAGTAGGTTTTAGTGGATATTTGGGCAGCCAAATCCACTAGTTTTTCGGTTCGGCGAGCTGTTAAGCCCAATTCGTAGCCTTCGGCAGCCATGATTTTTGCCAAAGCAGCACCTATTCCAGAACTTGCACCAATGATAATTGCTTTCATAAAAACTTTTTATTTTTGAAAGTCTTAAAGTTAGTGTTTTTTTGTGTAAAAATCTAAAATTTAAAATCCTAACTTTTTTTCAACAAAGCTTGTTTTATATTTTTAACCATCATTGGCCCTTCATAAATCAGCCCTGTATAAACCTGCAACAAACTCGCACCTGCTTCCAGCATTTCTAACGCATCTTTTGGCTTCGCAATGCCTCCAACACCTATAATAAACAATTTGCCATCTGTTTTTTCACTCAAATAACGCACTATTTCCAAAGAAGAAAGCCGCAAAGCTGTGCCACTCAAACCACCATTTCCCATTTTCTCCACTTCTTTTTTCGCTGTTTGCAAACCTTCTCTTGAAACAGTCGTATTTGTCGCCACGATTCCGCTAATTTTCGTTTGTGCTACAATATCTAAAATATCGTCTAGTTGGCTAAATGATAAATCTGGAGCAATTTTTAATAAAATAGGCTTTGGTGTCGTTTTTCTGTTGTTTAAAACTTGCAAATGTGTTAGTAGTTTTGTCAAAGGCTTTTTGGCTTGCAAATGTCTCAAGTTTGGTGTGTTTGGCGAACTCACATTGACTACAAAATAATCGACGACATCAAATAATTTTTCAAAACAATAAGCATAATCATCAATTGCATTTTCGTTAGCTGTATTTTTGTTTTTGCCGATATTGCCACCGATAATTAGATTTTTCGGTCGCTTTTTCTTTAAATTTTCCACCAAGTTATCTACGCCTTCATTATTAAAACCCATTCTATTGATGAGGGCCTCATCTTTTGGCAGACGAAAAAGGCGAGGTTTGGCGTTTCCTATTTGCGGTTTTGGCGTTACTGTTCCTACTTCTATAAAGCCAAAACCTAGACTATCCATGAGGGGAATATATTTTCCATCTTTGTCGAAGCCAGCCGCCAAGCCTACTGGATTTTCAAACGATAAGTTTAGAAAAGTTTGTTTTAGCTTTTCATTTTCTAGGCGAAAGAGAGTGCGAAAAAGCGAACTGACAATCGGTGTATTCAATACTATTTTTAGCCCAAAAAGCGTGAGATGATGTGCTTTTTCGGGAGGCAATAAAAACATAAAGGGTTTGAGGAAGAAATGATACATTATATATAGTATAGGTTTATGAAAAAGGTCTTATTTACTTATTTGTGGCAAAAATAAGTAAATAAGACCTTTAACTATATATTTTTTGAACGATTATTGTGTAATAATCAAACGTTCTACTTTTCGGTTGCCTTTTTGGTCTGTTATTTCATAAAGATACATACCATTTTCCAAATTTTCTTTTTCAAAAGCAAAGCTATGCACTTCGTTATTTGATGGAATAAAATGTTTTTCTTGTCGTATTATTTTTCCATTCAAATCATACAAAGTGCCTATTATGTTTCCTGTAAAATAACTAGCAATGTTTATTTGAGCATTTTGCTTTATAGGGTTTGGGAAAATATTAATACTTAATTTGTCTATCTTTTCAGTTGTCGAAATTCCATTAATTTCATCAGAATAGCAAAGCGAACCTTCGTTAAAGCTTACACCTGTGGTATCAGTAACATAAAAAAATCCTGTGCCTAACATTTCTTGAGTAGTTGTATTGCTGCCAAAAATGATAGGTTCATCTAAATCATTGAAATATTTGGCTTGACTGATTACACCATGTTCCATATTTATGTATATAAAAGGATAGTCAAATGTTCGTATAGGAGGTGTTTCGTAGCTATAACCAATAAATTCGCATTCAGGAACGCCATTATAATTTGAAGCATCATAAATGTGTTCTCCCTTTGAACCATCTGGATTTCGAAGCCAAATATCAAAATCTTGCCCATGACTGTGTGTATGACTGCCAATACCCCAGACATATATATTTGGTTGTGCTGCATTTTCTAAAAAAATAGAAATCTCTTCCTCATAATTTTCAACATTTATTGGTACATTTATATCTGTTTTTCCATAATTTTTGAATTTCAATTCTTGACTTGCTGTACCTTCTGGTTGCGTATAAATATTGAGATAAACATCTTGTGCCAAAATAAATTCATCTGAATAGTTGATAATATGTGTTTGCAAATCTAAAATAATTTGTTCTTTCCAATACATAGCACTACCTTGAGGCAGATTATAATCTGTACTTTGCGTAAAAATGCACACTGTGTTAGTGTTATTATGTAGTTTATCTTCTACCAAACCATAAGGTTCTTCTTGGGCCATTTCAGTATTTGCATACTCAAAAATATCAAAATGGTGTGAAGAGCCGATACTAGCTACTATTCTATCAAATTCGATATTATTGTCATTCAATAAGTCGTGTCTGACATCATAGATAACGTCTGTCAGATTGCCACCAACGATATCAGAAGCAGGCACAAATATAGGGCCTATTCGTATTTGAAAGCCTTCGCTAGCCGCAGGTTTTTCAGGAGCATTTAAGGGGTC
Organism: Chitinophagales bacterium; assembly: GCA_049613665.1. Lineage (GTDB taxonomy): Bacteria > Bacteroidota > Bacteroidia > Chitinophagales > UBA2359 > JBMZCV01. The sequence continues at coordinate 18,980 of JBMZCV010000014.1, forward strand.
GATACTCCAAATTCCTTGACCATTATAAAATTCTTCTATTAACTCAGTATCAACGCCTTCATCATATGTTTTTGCACCATTGAAAATCCATTGTCGAATCATTTCTTTGTCTAAAGGCGAAATATCCAAATTTTTGTGCAAATCATTTTCATCTTCCAAATCATTGAGTGTAATATTTCCATTTTCTTCACTTCCAATATAAGTAAAAAGTGTACTTTTATAAGGTTGACCTGGATATACAATATATTTTTCTTCTATTTGCGAACCTATATTAGTAGGAATTACTTTAAAAACATTAGCATAAGCATCTTGCTGAGGACTATTGCTGCCGCCTTCCAAATCGAGATTGCCAATAGCATCAGCATGACTATGACAACCTGAAGTAGTACAGTTGGCTTGGAAAATATTGTAAACTCTATTTGTGATGTTTTCAGCTTTTGCCAAGCCTATATTAATAGAACTTAGAAATAATACACAAAATAGGCAATTGAAAATTGTAAATATATTTCTATCCATTTTTTAAATATTTTTTTTGAAAATTAATTTGTGACATTTTTAATTTTTTCACATTAAAGGAAATACAACAGCTATTCTCGCTTTGAAATAAAGTAAATATTTATTTTATTACTGTATCAGCAATTAGTTTTTAAGACCTTTTTTATCAAAAGTTTAAACATACTATTTTTTTAGGCTAAGGAGACCAATATTTCCTATTTTTATGGACTTTTGAACTGAAAAATAGTATGTTTCCCCTATCAAAAAAAGCTTTCTTTTGTTAAACCGAGAATAGCTAGAAATACAAAAATACTATCTTATATTGTTTTTTTTGATAAAAAATTGCAATTAAAAGACGTTTTTTTTTTTTTGATAAAAAAATGATTTTTAAATATTAAAAAGTGTCAAGTAATTGCCTTGTTGCTTGATTTCAATTGTAATATTTGCGATTTTTTATCAAATTATTTACTGGCCAATAATCAAACGTTCTACTTTTCGGTTGCCTTTTGGGTCTCGAATTTCATACAAATACATACCGCCTTTCAAATTTTCTTTTTCAAAAGCAAAGCTATGAACTTCGTTATTTGATGGAATAAAATGTTTTTCTTGCCGTATTATTTTTCCATTCAAATCATATAAAGTACCTGTCAAGTTTCCTATAAAATGGCTAGCGATGTTTATTTGAGCATTTTGCCTGATAGGATTTGGAAAAATGCTAAGACTTAATTTATCTATCTTTTCGTTTGTTGAAATACCATTAATTTCATCGGAATAGCAAACCGAACCTTCATCAAAGCTAACACCTATTGTATCAGTTATATAAGCGACACTTATCAACATCATCTCATTTTCGGTAGAGCTACTACCATGAACAATAGCTTGGTCAGTATTATTGAAATAAGAGGCTTCTTCAATAATGCCATTTTTCATATCTATATTCAAAAAGGGAAAATCGAAAGTTCTAAGAGGAGGCGTTTCATAATTATAGCCTATAAACTCGCAGTTTGGTACGCCATTATAATTGCTTGCCGCATAAATTTGCTCTCCTTTTGTACCATCAACATTTCGCAACCAAATATTGTAATCAAGGCCACGCAAATGCGTGTGCGAACTGATTGACCAAACATAAATTTGCTCTGATTCGGTCGTATAAGTGGCTTTTACTTCTTTGTGAGCATCTGAATTTGGAGGAATATTAATATCAGAATGCCAATAGTTTCCAAATTGCAACTCTTGCGAAGCAGTACCATTTTGTTGTGTATATATATTTAAATAAACATCATAAGCTAAGATTAGATTTTCAGAATAATTGGTAGCGTGCATCTGAAAATTCAAAATGGTTTCTTCATTCCAAAAAATAGCAGCACCTGTTGGCAAAGCATAATTTCCTGTTTGTGTAAAAGTTGTAAATGTTTCTTTGTTGTTATGTGGCTGTTGTTGTAGAAAGCCATGAGTAGTTTGTGATTCTGCAAGTGAGTTATCAATAAATGTTTGGCCAACAAAGTGATGAGAAGCACCTATATAAGCACTTATTTGATTGATTTCGAGTACATCATTATTCAAAAAGTCGTGTTTAATATCATAGACAACATCTGTCAGATTGCCGCTCACAATGTCGGACGCAGGCAAAAACATAGGCCCAATTCGTATTTGAAAACCCTTATCTAGCTCAGGTTTGGCAGGCGGATTGAGTGGGTCTATGCTCCATGCTCCTTGCCCATTATAAAAAGCTTCGAGCAATGCCACATCTACATCAGGAGCTTGAATAGATGGAATAGTTCTTGCACCTGTCAAAATCCATTGCCTAATGATTTCTTGGTCTAATGGCGAAATATCTAAATTTTTGTGCAAATCGTTTGGATCTTCTAGCGGGTGCAACTCAATATTGGCATTTTCTTCGCTGGCGATATAATTAAAAATATTGCTGCGGTAGGGCTGACCTGGATAAATCAAAAAATCATTTTCGGCTTGCGATACCATATTTGTCGGCGTACCTTTATACAAAGAAAGGCCAACATCAGACATAGGCGTTTGACCAGAGCCTTGCAAATCGAGATTACCAGCCTTTTCGTTATTATTATGACAGCCAGAGGTAGTACAATTAGTCTGAAAAATATTATATACTCTGTTTGCGGTGTTATCAGCTTTTGTTATGAAATGAAGGCAGAGTAATAAACAACATAAAGGAATTTTGGTGAAAAAAGAAAACATACAGGTTTTCATATTTATTTAATTTTTTAAAGGTATTTAAATTATGAAATATTAGGTTCTTATAATACTGCAAACATCACCTTTATGTCACTAAAAAACAAAAACAACTTTTATACTTTTTTATATCAAAAATGGTATTTTAAGACATTTTTCAGCTTTAAAAATAAATGTAAATAATTGATTATTAAATATTAAAATAGGTCTATTAATGCAAATGTGTATTTGGTAAAAAATGTTTAAAAGAAAAATAAAAAAAATGAAAAGGAATTGTTTTTTTAGAGGAGAGGAGGAATTTGGAAGAAGAACATGACATTCTTATAATTTTTCATACTGCAAAAATAAGCTATGTAAGACTAAAACCATTTGATAATTGTCACAAACTGTTGTTTTAACTGTCTTTCCGCACATTGAATTTATTTTTCGATATTTAGCTAAAAATATGCCGAAAAGGTGCTTTTTATACTTACCTAAATTCGATTTTAGCCTAAAAAATCCATTTTTTGAAAGGGAGTACGAAAAGGCAGTTTTAAGTACAAAACATCTATTTATTTTTTTTTGCTATTCAAGCTTTATCTTTTGTAGCAGTTTGCATATTGCCTTATTTTGATAGTTTACCTAAAAAGGAGCAGTTGCTTTTTTTTAGATAAAAAAAATGGAAACAAGACTTATACCGCCTTGTTAAACGCCTGTTTAGAGGCATAAAAAAAAGAATTTGAAAAAAAATGAGAATAAACTTTCAAAAATTATTGAAAGTTCTGAAAATTTAATAATTTTGCACTCTAAATATTGCAAATTGAACATAAAATATGTACTTTTGCAAAAATAGGGGAGACTAACATTTAGTCTCTTAAAAATATAAAAAGTCATTACAAAGTCAATCCATCAAAAGCATTTCTGAAAAGAAGCTTTTAAAAAGCTTGACAAACAAACACAGCTTATTATTTTCAGCAGGCCAAAAATATATTTGTAAAAGCTTTGAATAAAGCATAACAAAAAAGCAAATTGTTAAAGTTCTTAATGTTTGAGAAATTAAAAATAAAAAAATAGCTGAAATTATCATTTTTTTCGCTTAAAAAGCCTATAAAACCTTGATAATCAACTACTTACATTTTTTATTTAGAGTAAGTCTAAATAGTTAAAAAATGTGAAAATTTTTATTCTTTTCCAAAAAGAAACTATAACTTTGCGAATCTAAAAAAGTGCTGTCAAATATAGAATAACTATTACAGTATGAGCATATTCAAAAACATATTTTGTCATAAAAAAGTAGCCTTACTGACGCTACTTCTATCTCTTTTTGTAGTTTTTTCAAACGCAAACGCACAAGTCGGTTGCGACAATGAAGCCTACAAACAAGGGGAAAGTATATTTAAAGCCAATTGTGCAAGCTGTCATAAAATAAACCAGAACTTAACTGGCCCTGCTTTGGCAGGTGTATATGATAAGTATGACCGAGACTGGCTATACGCATGGATTAAAAATTCGCAAGCACTTGTGAAAGCAGGAGATGCCGATGCGGTGAAAATTTTTAATGAATACAACAAGTCAGTAATGACTGCTCAAAATTTGAAAAATGAGCAGATAGACCAAGTGCTAGCGTATATTGAGCAAGAGACGAAAGCTCCTTGTACGGTTGCAGGAGATGGTGGAGAAACAGGAGAAGCAGGAGGAACAAATAGCGTCTTTTTGATTTTCTTAGGTATTATCTCTAGTATTTTATTGGTAATTTTCTTTGCTTTAGGTCGTGTAAACTCGGCTTTGAGTAGTATGGTAAAAGAAAAACTAGGGCAGCTCGTTCCAGAGCCTGTTGGCATTGATCGCAAGATTTTCAATAAGAAAAACATGGCTTTAGTATCCATATTGGCTATTATAGCTTTGGGTTATTACACAGTAGATAGTGCAACGGCTTTGGGTCGTCAGCAAGGTTATCAGCCAGAGCAACCGATTAAGTTTTCGCACAAATTGCACGCAGGCGTTCAGCAAATCGAATGTCAATATTGTCACTCTGGTGCTGCAAAAGGCAAATCTGCTGTTATTCCATCTGCCAATGTTTGTATGAATTGTCATAAAGGCGTTACGGAAGGGCCTAAATATGGCAAAACAGAAATTGCTAAGATTTATGATGCAGTAGGTTGGGATCCAGAGAAAAGTCAATACATCGAAGGATATAAAGAAAAACCTATTGAGTGGATTAGAATTCACAACTTGCCAGATCACGTTTATTTCAATCACTCACAGCACGTTACAGCAGGTAAGCAAGAATGCCAAACTTGTCATGGGCCTATCGAAGAAATGGAAGTTGTAGAGCAACATTCATCATTAGGTATGGGTTGGTGTATCAATTGTCACCGTCAAACAGAAGTTGATTTTAGAGGCAATGACTATTATAGTGTATATGAGCAGTTTCACAAAGACTTGAAAGACGAAAAAATCAACAAAGTTACTGTTGAAGACATCGGTGGAACAGAGTGCCAAAAATGTCACTATTAGTAAAGTCAGTTAGCATCAGCAACTATTAAATTTTGCTAAAGCAAATGTAAAAAAGCTTTTAGCCGAAAAAAAATATAAAAAACAATAATTAACTTATAACTCAGATGGAGCATAAAAAATATTGGAAAGGATTTGAGGAGTTGAGCGAAACGCCTGAATTTCTGAAAAGCAAACACAATGAGTTTCCAGAAGAACTTCCTTTGCTGAGTGAAATGAAAAACGTGGCAAGCGAAGAGCAAGGTTCACGTCGTGATTTCCTAAAGGTATTGGGTTTTAGCATGGGTGCGGCAGCTATTGCTGCAAGCTGTGAAATTCCTATTAAAAAGGCTATTCCTTACGTTAATAAACCAGAGGAGATTATTCCTGGTATAGCTACTTATTATGCTTCTTCTTTTGTTAATGGTAGCGACTATTGTAGTGTATTGGTAAAAACTCGTGAAGGTCGTCCTATTAAGATAGAAGGAAACGATTTGTCGGGTATTACGCAAGGCGGAACAAGTGCCAGAGCTCAAGCTTCTGTTGTTGGTTTATATGATGGCTCACGTTTGATGTCTCCTAAAAAAGGAACAGCAAAAACAACTTGGAAAGCTATTGATGCTGAAGTTAAAGCAAAATTACGAGGTTTAGGTGGCAAGAAATTAGTATTATTGACTTCTTCTATTCTTAGCCCATCTACGCAAGCAGTTATCAACGATTTTAAGCAAACATACAATGCCGAACAGGTTGTTTACGAAGCAATTTCTACTTCTGGTATTCGTGTAGCAAATGAGCGTTCTTTCGGCAAAAAAGTAGTACCTTCTTATGACTTCAAAAAAGCCGAAGTTATTGTTGGTTTCGATTGCGATTTCTTAGGTACTTGGGTTTCGCCTATTGAGTTTACAAAACAATATGTTCAAAATAGAAAAGTAAGCGTAGAACATCCTAAAATGTCAAAACATTGGCAGTTTGAATCTCGTGTTACTTTAGCAGGCAGTAAAGCCGATAAGCGTTTTACGATTAAACCATCTGAAGAAGGTGTAGCTGTTTTAGCTTTACATGATGCTTTGAAAGGTGGTGGTGGCAATAAATTGAGCAATGCAAACGCTCAAAAAGCTATTACAAAAGCGGCTTTAGAATTAAAACAACATCAAGGAAAATCTTTGGTTGTTTCTGGTTCAAATGACGCAAACGTACAGCAAGTAGTTAATGCAATCAACGAAATGTTGGGCAACTATGGCAAAACAATTGATTTGAATGCACCTTATAGAGTAGCTCAAGGCGACGACAAAGCGATGCACAAATTAGTAAACGACATGAACGCTGGTAGTATTGGCGGTCTTATCGTTTATAATGTTAATCCAGCATACAATTATTTTGATGCAGCTAAGTTCAAAAGCGGACTTAAAAAAGTAGGTGTTACTATTTCTTTCAACGATAGAATAGACGAAACTGCTGCTGCTGGCATCACTTATTTATGTCCAGACAATCATTATTTAGAGTCTTGGGGCGATGTTGAGCCGAAAACAGGCTACTACGGTTTGATACAGCCAACTATTGCACCTTTATTTGATACTCGTTCAGCAGAAGAAAGTCTGTTGGTTTGGGCAAACAAAGGCGGCAACTATTATGATTATGTGAAAGCATTTTGGCAAAAAAATATCTTTCCAAAACAGAAAAAACATTCTTCTTTCCAAGCTTTCTGGGATAGTGCTTTGCACGATGGCGTTTTTGAGCTAAAAAATCCAGATAAAACAGCGATGGATAAGTTAGTAAATATGTATAATACAGGTACAACTCCTATTATTGTACCACTAAATACAACTAACGAAGAAAAAGCAAAAGCTGCTGCAACTGATACACAAGCAGCAGACCACAAAGAAGAAAAACACGCTGATAGTCATGACGAAGCTGCTCATGCAGAAGAAACGGCTGCACCTGCTGCTGTCGCTCCTTCAACTAATGTGAGTGCTGCTGTATCTGCTATCAAAGCAAAAGCAGGAAAAGCAAATGGTTTGCAGTTGGTGATGCACGAAAGTGTAGTTATGGGTGATGGTCGTTATGCAAATAACCCATTTTTGCAAGAAACGCCAGACCCAATGAGCAAAGTTTGTTGGGACAATATCATTGCAGTTTCTGCTAGTTATGCGGCTGCAAATGGTTTGAAAGAACAAGATGTTGTGAGCTTAAAAGCGGGTAATCATACTATTGAAGGACAATTAATATGTCAGCCAGGCCAATTGAGCGATACGGTAAGTGTAGCTTTGGGTTATGGACGTACAAATGCAGGAAGTGAACACTGTAATACTGGTTCAAATACTTTCCCTTTTGTTTCATTCAACGGCGATACTTTCAATTATTCGGTAACATCTGGTGTTAGTTTGAGCAAAGTTCGTGCAGGCAATCAATATGAGTTGGCACAAACGCAAACACATCATTCTGTTGATGACACAGGCGTAGGCGTAAATGAACGTCCTCTTATTAGAGAGGCTGCTTTAGAAAACTATAAAAAAGATAAATTTGCAGGTAACAGCGTTACTAAGAATTTGTTAGACAATAAAGACCATTTATTCTTCACTTTATATGGCGAAGATGATACATATGGTTCACACAAAACGGCATTCAAACAAGGTCACCATTGGGGACTTTCAGTTGATTTGAATACTTGCACAGGTTGTAACGCTTGTGTTGTAGCTTGTAATGTTGAAAATAATGTACCGATTGTAGGTAAATTAGAAGTAGGTAGAGCTCACGAAATGCACTGGATGCGAATTGACCGCTACTATTCAGCCGAAGGTTTTGGTACAGATGAATACATGAAAAATTTAGAGGAAAAGCCTCAAGTTACTTTCATGCCAATGATGTGCCAACATTGCGATAACGCACCTTGTGAAAATGTTTGTCCAGTAGCAGCGACAAATCACAGTACGGAAGGTTTGAATCAAATGGCTTATAACCGTTGCATTGGTACTCGTTATTGTGCCAACAACTGCCCTTTCAAAGTTCGTCGTTTCAACTGGTTTGATTATCAAGGAGCAGATAGTTTTTATAAAGATACTATTTTCGACAACGATGAGTATATCATGATAGAGGATTTAACTCGCATGGTTTTGAATCCAGATGTGACAGTTCGCTCTCGTGGTGTGATGGAAAAGTGTAGTTTCTGTGTTCAGCGTATTCAAGAAGGTAAATTGACAGCTAAGAGAGAAGGACGTGCATTGAAAGATGGCGATATTACAACAGCTTGTCAGCAAGGTTGTCCTGCAAATGCAATTACTTTTGGAGATATGAACGACCCAAAAAGTGAAATTACAGCAGCTTTGAACAATCAAAGAAATTATCGTTTGTTAGAAGAACTACACGTTTTACCTTCAGTATCTTACTTGACGCAAATCAGAAACCGTGAGCCGTGGAAAGAGGATATTCAACACTCGCAAGGTGGTGGACATCATGGACACGATAAAAAAGATGGACACGATAATCATAAAGGACATGACAAGCATGACGATAATCATGGTCATAAAGGACATGGACACGATGATGGTCACGGACACTAAACACAAATAAACAAGTAAAAGCTAGATGAAAACGCTGATATTGTGCCGAGTATATTGAAAAATAAAAAAAGGTTCAAGTTTTAGCTACTTCATTCAAGCAGTTACTTATCAATAATAAAAAAGTTTCTGTTTTTTAGGAAATAGAAATATATCATATAATTTTGAAAAATAGATAAGTCTAAAACAATTTTGAAAATTGTATCTATTTAGCGCTTATTTTTTAAATAAAATCTTATGCAATACGCTTCGCCAATTCGGGAACCGCTAATTACGGGTAGCAAGAGCTATCACGACATTACGGAAGATATCAGCAGAGGTGCGGAAGGAAAAATACCTATGGCATGGTTTATCTCTTTGATGATAAGCGGTGCAATAGCATTAATGGGAGTCTTACTGATTGCATACACTATCTGGAAAGGTATTGGTGTATGGGGTTTGAACAAAACTGTTGGTTGGGCTTGGGATATTACCAACTTCGTTTGGTGGGTTGGTATTGGTCACGCTGGAACTTTGATTTCTGCCATCTTATTATTGTTTAGGCAAAAATGGCGGACAGGAGTAAACCGTGCGGCAGAAGCCATGACAATTTTTGCCGTAATCTGTGCAGGTATTTATCCTTTGATACACATGGGACGTTTATGGTTAGGTTTTTTCATATTTCCATATCCAAATACAAGGGGTATCTTATGGGTAAACTTCAACTCACCACTACTTTGGGACGTTTTTGCGATTAGTACCTATTTTACAGTCTCTCTTTTATTCTGGTACACAGGTTTGTTGCCTGATATTGCAACACTTCGTGACCGTTCTGCAAAAGGCAGTTGGAGACGCACTATTTATTCTCGCATGAGCTTTGGTTGGAGAGGAACTGCTAAAGAATGGCAAAGATTTGAGTCTTTAAGCTTAGTTTTGGCTGGTTTGGCTACTCCTTTGGTACTTTCGGTACACTCTATTGTAAGTTTTGACTTTGCAACTTCTGTTATTCCAGGTTGGCATACGACAATCTTTCCACCTTATTTCGTAGCAGGAGCAATTTTCTCTGGTTTCGCAATGGTATTAACGCTGATGTTAGTAGCTCGCCAAATCATGGGCTTGAAAGATTACATCACAATGGCTCACATAGAGTCGATGAATAAAGTAATCGTAATGACAGGCTCAATAGTAGGTATTGCCTACATTACAGAGTTTTTCGTAGCTTGGTATTCTGGAAACGTTTATGAACAATGGGCATTTATTCGAAATCGTGTGGCTGACCCATTCCTTTTTGGACCTATGCTTAATGTAGAACCTGCACCATATTGGTGGGCTTATTGGGGAATGATGACTTGTAATGTAATTTCACCTCAGTTCTTTTGGTTCAAAAAAATAAGACGTAATATCTTAGTAACCTTCATATTGTCTATCGTTATCAATATCGGAATGTGGTTTGAGCGTTTCGTGATTATCGTAACGTCGTTGCACCGTGACTTTATTCCTTCTAGTTGGGTATATTATTCTCCTACTTGGGTCGAAGTCGGTATCTTTGTCGGAACGATGGGTATCTTTATGACGCTGTTTTTAATCTTTGCACGTTTCCTACCAGTAGTAGCAATGGCAGAGGTAAAAGCTATTCTAAAAACTTCTGGCGACCAATACTTAGATGCTATTGCTGTGAAAGAACAAAAAGATAGAGAAGCTAAATTTGGTGCAGCAGCAGGTAGCTTGAGAGGTCAAGTTTACGATAAAGATAGTAAGTAATAAAAAATAAAAGAGCTAGTTTTTGTTTTGTTCAAAATTAGAAACAGCTCATTTAAATAAAAAAAGTATTTTAGTGCTATTAAATAGCACTTGGCACTTAATAAATATTTTAAAGCAATAATCAACAATGAAACATACCTATTTGCTCGGTTCTTACGATGACGATGATGTATTGCTGAAAGCAACTCGCAAAATTAGAAAAGCAGGCTATCAGATGCACGAGATATTTACACCATTTCCTGTGCATGGAATAGAAGCTGCGATGGGTTTGCAAGAAACACGCTTACATACAACTGGTTTTGTATTTGGTGCGACAGGAACTTTGTTTGCACTAACAGCAATGAGTTATATAGGAGCGGTTGATTGGCCAGTCATAGTAGGTGGAAAGCCATATTTTAACTTTCCTGCATTTGGGCCAATTACCTTTGAGCTAACCGTACTTTTTGCTTCGGTAGGAATGGTAATCGTTTTTTATTTGCGAAATGGATTTTCTATTTTTAGAGATAAAGAAATAATAGACGATCGCATTACTGACGACCGCTTTGTAATGGCTTTTTGTAAAAAACAATATCAGTCAGACGAAGATGTTGCAGCTATCAGCAGCTTGTTGAAATCAACGGGAGCGGTAGAAATTAAAGAAGTTGAATTGGAAAGCGAAATAACGCCAAATTTATTTACATCTGGTGAAGATGCTCATATAGAAGAAGCACATCATCACTAAAAATAAGGTAATATCTTTATTTTTTTTGATTAGAAAAGAAATAAAATTCAACTAGAGCCAACAGAAAATAACTAAGTAAGCAATGTATAGCAATAAAAAACATACCATCATTATACTTCTGACTATTGCCGTTTATTTTATGGCTTGTCAGGCAGGCGGCGAGTTTACAGGGCGAGAATATATGCCAGATATGGCACATTCAGTAGCTTATGAACCTTATACGCCTAGTCGTCCTTTGCTTATCAATGGCGATACGGTTAATTTATTCGCCGATGGAATGTCGGCAAGAAAGCCAGTAGCTGGTACGATAGCAAGAGGTAATGTACCTTACCATTTTGAAAATACAAATGAAGACTATGAGCGAGCTGGCCGTGAGTTGGTTAATCCTTATGGACAAGAACATCTAAAGGCTTTGGCAACTGATAAAAAAGCTTTAGACAAATTCTTGGCAGCAGGCAAAATATCTTACAATACATATTGTGCTGTTTGTCATGGCGACAAAGGAAAAGCAAATGGTACTATCGTAGAAAGCGGAGCATATCCACCACCACCTTCTTATTTCAGAGATGACATTATGCAGCTCTCGGAAGGTAAAATGTTTCACTCTGTTCATTATGGCAAAAACTTGATGGGTTCTTATGCTTCACAATTAACGAAAAAAGAACGTTGGGAAGTAATATGCTACATTCGTCAAATGCAAGCAAAAGAAATTGCTAAAAATTTGAAGGTAGATGAAGCGACAGCTTTAAAAATGATTTCAGGTAAAAATAATACCTATAATCCAAATGCTGCACCTGCTGCTACCGAAGAACCAGCAACAACAGAAGAAACCAAAACGGAAGGCGAAGGTTAAGCCGTAGTTTTTTTCAAAAATGCGTATTTGTTTTTACGCAATGAGTTCAATATTAAAAAAATAACCTAAACAGGTAAAAATATAAAGTGATGAGCGAAATGTTTAGCTTTACTAACAAAGAAAAGAAATTTAGCTTTATTCTTTTAGGAGTAGGTATGTTGCTTGCCGCCATTGGTCTATTCACCAACTTAGATAATCCAACAAGATTATGGACAGGATTGATGTACAATCATCTGTTCTTTATGATAATCGGCTTAGTTGCAGCCTTTTTTGTAGCTTCGCAAACGATAGGTTATAATGGTTGGTATGTCTTAATCAAAAGAATTCCAGAAGCGATGATGATGTATGTGCCTTTTATGGCCATACCGATGTTTGTGATATTATTCTTTGGCTTTGACCATATCTATCACTGGGGAGACCCCGCAGTTGTGGCACATGATAAATTATTGCAAGGAAAAGCACCTTACTTAAATGCACCTTTCTTTTTTGGTCGTGCGATTGCTTATTTAGCATTATGGAGTGGCTTAATTTTTCTTTTGCGTAAAAATTCAGTTTCAACAGATACAAATCCAGACTTAAAAATATATACACGAAGTAAACACATTTCAGCTTTATTTATTTTAGTATTTGCTGTTACAAGTTCAACTTACTCTTGGGATTGGTTAATGTCTATTCAACCACACTGGTACAGTACATTGTGGGGTTGGTATTGCTTCATTAGCGTATTCGTAACCTGTATGAGTATTGTATATTTGGTAGTGCGTTATTTGCAAAGTCAAGGTTATTTGAAAGATGTAAATCAAGAACACTACCACGATTTAGGTAAATATATGTTTGCGTTTAGTGTAGCTTGGGCATATTTGTTTTACTCTCAATTTATGTTGATTTGGTATGCTAATATTCCAGAGGAAACAGCATATTTCAAATTGAGAATTGATGAATATCCTGTTGTAATGTATCTTTGCATCGTTATCAACTTCATTTTACCATTTTTCTTATTGATTACAACACCTGCAAAACGTCGTGGAAACATTATGATTGTTGCAGCTATTTTAATCATTATCGGTCACTGGTTAGACTTCTTTCAAATGAGTGTTCCTGGTGCTTTAGAAAGTATGCACGCAGAACATATTGGTTTCGTAGGTTTTTATGAAATAGGTTTAGGCTTAATGTACGCAGGACTTTTCATATTCCTATTATTTAGAAATCTTGCTACGGCACAATTAGTACAAGAAAATCACCCATTTGCGAAAGAAAGTGTGGTGCATCATACATAAAAAAAACTTTGTAGATATTAAGTCTAATTACGTTTGAGTTTTTTCAAAATATTAGATAAACAAAAATAAAAATATTTTGTTGAATCTACAAAACAAGCACTTTATTATCAAGTAAAGTGTACTCATTTAAAAAATCAACGCTATTTTGCGTTCGAGATAAATCGTTAAGTATAAGTAATTTATCATGACAACGACACTACTAGGATTAATTACGATATTTCTGGTTTTGATTATTTTATTTCAAATAGCCAATGCCAATGAAATGTTAGCATCACTAAAAAGCCGTGATGCCGAATTAGAGGTATCTGAAAGAACGAACCGTTTACATGGTTTGGGCTTCCTAATATTTCTTGTTGTGGGAATGGCAGGAGCATTTTGGTCTGCTTGGTATTATCAAGATTTCTATTTGCCTTATCCTTCTTCAGAACATGGAGCTTGGTTGAGAAGTATGTTTCAGTGGACTTTAGTGGCTACTGTACCTGTTTTTGTGGCAACACATGTTGCTTTGTTTTGGTTTGCTTTTAAATATAAGGGAGAAAAAAAACGTATTGGTTATTTCTTTCCTGAAAGCCATAAGCTAGAGTTTTTGTGGACAGTTATTCCTTCAATAGTATTAATTCTATTGGTATTCGAAGGTTTGAGAAATTGGTATAAAATCACAGGGCCAGCACCAGATAATGCAATTATTATTGAAGCTACTGCAAAACAGTTTCAATGGGACTTTAGATATTCAGGCAAAGATAATCACTTGGGTACTAAAACAGTGAAACTCATTGGAGGCGACAACTCAATGGGGCAAGTATGGACAGACAAACATAATCACGATGATTTTATTACGTCTGAATTACATATTCCTCTTGGACAACCTGTTTTAATGAAAATTAATTCTATTGATGTATTACATGGTTTTTATTTGCCGCATTTTCGTGTAAAAATGGATGCTGTTCCAGGTATTCCAACACAGTTTTGGTTTACGCCAACAAAATCAACACAGCAAATGCGAGACGAACTTGGCGACCCAGAATTTAATTATGAGTTAGCTTGTGCTGAGTTATGTGGCCAGGCACACTATAATATGCGAAGAGTTGTTGTTGTTGATGAACCTGCTGACTTTAAAAAATGGTTTAATGAACAAGAGCCAACTTTCAAAGCTTTGCAAGGTGAAGTCGGACAGCTAAATGACTTAGAAGACTCAAAAGGACAAGCGTATAACGAAGATATAGACGAAGAAAAATCGACAACAAAATCAACATTATAGGCCAGCGATTGTTTTGTATAACTACAAGGAATCACTAAATCTTATGTTTAATAATCAATAAAAACATTATGGCTAGTATAGATATAAAATTAGACCATGAAGTCGGACATGGCCACGACCATGGACACGAACATCATCACGAGGAAACATTTATTTCAAAATATATTTTCAGTCAAGACCATAAAATGATTGCAAAACAATTCTTGGTAACAGGAATTTTGTGGGCTTTCATTGGGGTATTGTTTTCGGTACTTTTCCGTTTACAATTGGCTTGGCCAGACGAATCATTTCCTATATTAGAAGCTATTTTAGGTGATTGGGCTGAAGGTGGCAAACTGAAACCTACGGCATACTATTCACTTGTAACAATGCACGGTACGATTATGGTATTCTTCGTACTCACGGCTGGACTTAGTGGAACTTTCAGTAACTTACTTATTCCACTACAAATAGGTGCTAGAGATATGGCTTCGCCTTTCCTCAACATGTTATCATATTGGTTTTTTGTTTTGGCTGGTTTCATTATGTTTTGGTCTTTATTTGTAGAAAATGGCCCTGCTGGCGGTGGTTGGACAGCATACCCACCATTGAGTGCTTTGCCAGAGGCTGACCCAGGTGCAAGAGAAGGTATGACTTTATGGTTGGTCAGCATGACTTTCTTTATTGTATCTTCGCTATTAGGTGGTTTGAATTATATCACAACTATCCTAAATATGCGTACTAAAGGTATGACAATGATGCGTATGCCACTCACAATTTGGGCATTTTTCTTTACAGCTATCTTAGGTGTATTGTCTTTTCCTGTATTGTTATCTGGTTGTGTGTTGCTGATTTTTGATAGACATTTAGGCACAAACTTCTACTTATCTGACATCTTTATCGCTGGCGAACCGCTTACAAATGCAGCAGGCGAATTATTGCAAGGTGGTAGCCCAATTTTGTTTCAACACTTATTTTGGTTCTTAGGACACCCAGAAGTATATATCGTTATCTTGCCTGCAATGGGCATGGTATCACATGTTTTGGCAACCAACTGTCGTAAACCGATTTTTGGCTACAAAGCAATGGTTCTTTCTATTTTGGCAATTACAATTTTAGCCTTCTTAGTTTGGGCTCACCATATGTTCATCTCTGGAATGAATCCTTTTGTCGGTTCTATTTTCGTATTGTTCACATTGTTGATTGCAGTACCTTCCGCCGTAAAAGTATTTAACTGGATAACGACAATTTGGCGAGGAAATATTGTTTATACACCAGCCACATTGTTTTCAATTGGTTTTGTATCTTTATTTATCTCTGGTGGTTTAACAGGTATCTATTTAGGAAACTCTGCACTAGACATCACTTTTCACGACAATTATTTCGTGATTGCTCACTTCCATATTGTAATGGGACTTGCGGCTGGTTTTGGTCTATTTGTAGGTGTTTATCATTGGTTTCCTAAGTTGTTTGCAGGGCGTATGATGAATAATACATTAGGCTATATGCACTTTTGGATAACCTTTGTAGGTAGCTATTGCATTTTCTGGCCAATGCACTATTTAGGAATGACAGGCGTACCTCGTCGTTATTTCACTTTCAACGAGTTTGAGTTTGCAAGCACTTATGCTGATTTAAATATATTTATATCAACAGCAGCAATTATCGTTTTCTTTGCTCAATTCCTATTTGTATTCAATTTCTTTTATAGTGCTTTCTACGGCCGTAAAATGACAACTGAAAATCCTTACAAATCAAATAGCTTAGAGTGGACAACACCAATTGCTCCTGGACACGGAAATTGGCCTGGTGCTATTCCTGCTGTTTATCGTGGTGCTTACGAATACGGAAAAGATGGTCACGATTTTATTCCACAAGTCATCACTGATGCTGATGTAAAACAACGAGAAAAATTTTTGAAAAGCAGATAAAACTTTCTGATAAATAAGTTTAGAACAAAATTATAATAAGATTCCTTGTTTTAAACTTATTTATTCTAAAAAGAAAATATCAATGCTTCAATTTGATAATAAAAAATGGAAACATTAGAGAAAATTCAACATCAAAACTTTTTAACATATCTAGTAGCAAAGCTAAAAGATTATGCGATATTAGTAAAAGTAAGGTTAAACTTGACAGTTGTTTTTTCTTCTGCAATGGGCTATTTATTAGCCGTAGGAGCTGATGATTTCTTACTTTCTCTAATCTTTTTGAGTATTGCAGGTTTTTGTGTAACATCATCAGCCAATGCACTCAACCAAATTATTGAGAAGGACTACGACAAGTTAATGAAACGAACTGCTAACCGCCCATTGGCAACAGGCCGAATGGGAATTACGGAGGCTTTATTAGTAGCAGGAATTTTAGGAGTAGGAGGCATTTTATTACTATGGTATATGTTCAATGATTTGGCCGCTCTTATCGGAGCAGTTTCTTTATTGAGTTATGCTTTCATTTATACCCCTTTAAAACGAATACATCCTATTGCGGTATTTGTCGGAGCTATTCCTGGTGCTTTACCTCCAATGATTGGATGGGTGGCAGCAACAGGAGTTATGAGTATAGAAGCTTATACTTTATTCGCAATACAGTTTTTGTGGCAATTTCCGCATTTCTGGGCGATAGCTTGGCTTGGTGCAGATGAATATGCAAAAGCAGGTTACAAATTGCAGCCCGTTTCAGAAACTAGAAGCCAAAAAGCGACTATACACATTATCGTTTATATTCTATTTTTGATAATCGTAACATTAACACCTGTTTTGTTCCAAATGTTGAGCATATACTTTACAGGAGTAGCCTTATTATTAGGCGTGTTCTTTTTATATTATGGAATAAATCTGTTTAAAAAATGTGATAATAAAGCAGCTTTACATTTAATGTTAGCATCAGTTATTTATTTGCCACTTTTACAGATTTTAATGGTAGTAGATAGATGGTTTTTGCTGTAACCAAACAACAAAATAGCTATATTGCGACCTGTTTTACTTAGTCAAACATTAAAAATAAATTGCCTTTTTATGAGAGCTAACACACTCATTATCAATGCGTTAGTTATTCAAATAGGTTATATTAATTAGTGCTTGGCACTTAAAGAAAAAAAATGAGTACTTTGTCAGGAGCGAAAAAAAATAGAATTCACCCAAAAATGTTCCTACTTTGGCTAGGAATAGGCAGCATCATAATGATGTTTGCAGGGCTAACGAGTGCATATATTGTGCGAGAAGCAGCAGGAAATTGGGTATATTTCAAACTACCTGATTTATTTAATATTAGCACTCTAGTTGTTATTTTGAGTAGCATAACTTTAGTTTTGGCCTCAAAATCAATTAAAAAACAAAATCAAAAAGCATATAGAAATTGGCTTGGTTTAACTTTAATCTTAGGAATAGCCTTTCTTATATTGCAATATGAGGGTTGGAAAGAACTAACTCGTACAGGAATTTTATTAAATGGTAATCCATCTGGTTCATTCTTATATGTTATATCGGGCATTCATGCCTTACACATTCTTGGAGGTGTTTTATTTTTATTGATTTTCTTTATAAAATCACTATTCAAGCCAAATCCTGTGCAAGAACTTTTGGACGAAATTAATCCAGATAAATATTTAAATATCGGCTTATTGAGCGTTTATTGGCATTTTGTCGATGTTTTATGGATTTATTTATTTGCTTTTTTTCTTTCTTTTCAGCAATAAGGTCTTTCTTTTAGACTAAAAAATAATTTAAAATACATTAAATAGCTGCGAAAAGCGGTGCTATATACTTGGTAAATGAAAATTTTACCTAACTTAGTAGCTACAACTGTTAAATTTCAATAATAGATGGCAACAGATACAATAACAGCAAATGTAAATGAGCGTGAACTTTGGGAAGGTGGACACTCGCCTTTTAAAGTAAGCTATGGCAAACTCATGATGTGGTACTTCTTAGTATCAGATGCCTTTACATTCTCGGCTTTTCTTATCTCGTACGGAACTATCCGTTTTAGCAGTCCAAGTTGGGCTGACCCAAACCATGTATTCAATGCTATGCCGTTTTTACATGGCTGGGATATACCACTTGGTTTTGTGAGTATAATGACTTTTATCCTTATTTTGAGTAGCGTCTTTGTGGTGCGTGCTGTACAAGAAGGACATATGATGAACAAAAAAGGAGTCATGTTCTGGATGTTTCTCGGAATAATTGGCGGTGCAGCTTTCTTAGGTTGTCAGGCTTGGGAGTGGCATCACTTAATAACGGGAGCTTCGCACGGACATGGTATGACCACAAATATGAATACTTTTGGTGCACCCATTGCATTTGGGCAACTCTTTTTCGTTATTACTGGCTTTCACGGCTTTCATGTTTTTAGCGGTGTTTTGATTAATATTATCATCTTTATTCAAGCATGGCGTGGCGTATATGAAAGGCGAGGACATTATGAAATGGTCGAAAAAGTAGGCTTATATTGGCACTTTGTAGATTTAGTTTGGGTATTCGTATTCTTAGCTTTCTATCTACTATAAAAAAAGAACTGTATCATTAGAACTTTTTAGACTTTGACAAGCTGTTTTTTATGAAAAATGCAATTAAAAAAACAGCCTATTAAGTTTGAATACAGAAATATAAATTAAAAAAACGTAAAAATCCTAATAAAATGGCACATGGTCTTGATATAGAAACATACAAACAACAGGTAAGTGGGGTTTGGAGAGCAACTTTATGGTTGTCTATTATCACAGTTGTTGAGGTTGCGGCAGCATTAATTTGGATTTGGGTATTGTTTCCAGATGGCGGCGGCCCAAGAATGTTGTTGAATACATTTTTTATTATGGCGAGTTTGCTAAAAGCATTTTTCATTGTCGGTGAATTTATGCACATGAAATACGAAACTCGTGCTTTAGCCTTAACAGTTCTTGTTCCAACAGTCTTTCTTATTTGGTTTATCATTGCTTTCCTTTGGGAAGGTGCAGAATGGATGAACAATAGGGAAATGTGGGACGTAATTATTGAACAAGGCTCGGCAGGTCATGGACACGAAAGCGGTGGACATGGTGGCGGACACTAATACTGCCAACACACTAGCGAAAAACGCTATATGTTATCAATCTAAAAAACAACAAAAAACTATTTTGTTGTCTTAAACAAATACGCTATTAATAAGTTTCTTAATTGAACATATTAATAGCGTATTTTGCTTTTTATCAAACTATTAAATACTAAATGCCATGAATAGCCGAATGTTAGGTTTTTTTATTGCCATTATTATTCCTGTGGGTTTCTTTCTATTTTTTGACCATTGCGACTTTTTCAATGTGTTGGGAAGACAAAACAGACCAATTTTAAAACGCTATTTTCCATTAGCAGCCGATGAAAAACAAGATAATAGCATTGTTGTGAAAGATACCACTTATCACACAATACCTCCTTTCAAATTTTTGGCTCATACAGGAGATTCGATAACGAATGAAACTTTTAAAGATAAAATCCTTATCGCTGACTTTTTCTTTACCAACTGTCCAGGTATATGCCCAAAAATGACCTCACAGTTAAGAAGAGTACAATCTGAATTTCGAGAAGATGATGATTTGCGTTTTTTATCGCACACAGTCGACCCTGAAAGAGACGATGCCGAAACTTTGGCTACTTATGCCAAAATGTTTGAAGCCGACGATGAAAAATGGTTTTTTGTGACAGGAGAAAAACCGATTTTGTATGAACAAGCACGAAAAGGCTATTTCATTACAGCTACTGAAGGCGATGGCGGCCCCGAAGACTTTGTGCATAGCGAAAAACTCGTTTTAGTAGATAAAGACCAAATTATTAGAGGCTACTATGATGGCACAGACTCAAGCGATGTCAATCAAATGATGGTTGATATTAAAATCTTGGGCTTAGAATATAATAAAGGCGGCCGTCCAGAGCTTATTTTGGACAGAGAAAAGGCAGCTAAAAATGCAGAAAAATTAAACAAGCAAAATTCAAAATAATGAAGGACAACTTACAAACTATAAAAAGTAATACTTGGGAAAAAATAATTGTAGGCGTTTCGATTGCAATACCTGCTTTGATAGCTATTTTATTTAAAGTTCAGCCACTCAATACTGAATTACCTTTCGATGTGCATTTATTGCCAAAACTACATGCACTCATCAATGCGACTGTTACGGTTTTGCTCTTGTTGAGTATGTATTTCATCAAAAATAAAAACATCAAAGCTCACAAACTTTGCAATATTACAGCTTTAGTATTGTCGGCAATGTTTCTAGTGTCTTATGTTACTTATCACTCGCTTACCGAAGCCACTTCTTTTGGTGGTGAAGGCGTAATAAAATACATTTATTTTTTCATATTGATTACACATATCATTTTGGCAGCACTCATTTTGCCATTTATACTATTCACTTTTTTGCGAGCTTTTACAGCCAATTTTGAGCAACATCGCAAAATAGCTAGATGGACGTGGCCGCTTTGGCTATATGTTTCTATCACAGGTGTATTGGTGTATTTGATGATTTCGCCTTATTATTAGAGCAAACAAGTTACGAAAATAAAACACTAGGAACTACTTTGTTTTCGTAGCTGTTATTCTATTTAAGTAGTCGTTCAGAAGTTTTTGGGCATTTCAGAACAAGATAATACCTTGATTGTCAATGCGTTAGCAACTAAGCGAATGATTTGTTAAATAGTACCTGGTACTTAAATAATAGCATAAATTATGGCAGAATGTTTGAATTGTGAGAAGAAAATTGACGAAGAAGATAAATTTTGTGTGCATTGCGGACAAAAAGTTAAAACCAATATTTTAAGTTTATCGGCTATTATTAGCGATTTTTTTTCAAACCTTTTTAATATAGAAACAAAAATATGGCGTACATTTCGTGATATTTGGATTCCGAGCAAGCTTACGAAAGCCTTTGTGCAAGGAAAAAGAACGAAATATTATAATCCACTACGCATATTTCTTATCGTTCTTTTCACATTTTTTACTTTATTTCTGTCTCAGGTAAAAGAAGGAATAGAGCAATTAAATGAAATTTCTGTGTTTCAGGAAAAAAAAATATGGACAAAAGATTTAGCTGCTCGTTTCGATAGCATTGCTGTGGCTAGTGAAATGCCTACTGATACGTTAGAAAAATTTAAAGCCACATTATTTGAAATAGAGGAAAAAACGCTCAGTAGCGATACATTGTCAACTGCCACTGATAGCATTTCATTGCAAGAGCAGGTTTTAGAAGACCTAAATATAGAAGATAACATTTCAATAACTAATAATAGAGGCACATTTTCGTTTGATTGGAACGACCTTTTTGCACTTTCCAACGAGGAATTATTGAAAAAATATAGTGATGGCAACCGTTGGAAAGATTTAGTCATGACACAAATTCAGAAAGTAGTAAAGAATTTGAGTTCTTCTATCAAGTTTTTTCTTGGAAATGGCACATGGGCATTGATTGCAGTCATTTTGTTGCTAGGAGCTTTTTTCAAATTGTTATATATAAGACATGATTATTGCTATGCCGAGCATTTCATTTTCCACTTATACGGACACACCAGAATGCTACTTTTTGCTTTACTCATCATTATGTTCGAATATTTAGGCTTTGCAGGCTCGTGGCTATCTATTTGGCTATTTCTGGGCTTGATTTATTTGTATTGGAGCATGCTCGCCTATTACAAACAATCGAAAAGCAAAACTCTCTTAAAATTTGTTTTAACTCTATTTGCTTATATTTCTTTTCTATTTTTCTGTTCCATGCTGATATTAGGAGTTTCTTTTATCGTATTCTAAGCAGCTAAACAAAAATAATATAACAGCTCGCTAATAACAGAAACTTTAATGTATTGAATGTTTGGCACTTAATTGGACAAAATATTTCCTAAAAAAATAAAAATGCAAGAAAAACTATCATTAAAACTCAAATTGCAGGAAATTTGCTTGCAACAGCTTACCAAAAATATCGAATTGTTGCAAGAAAGGCTAAAAACATTGCGAGAATCAAAAAATAGCGAAACAAAAAGTACCGCAGGCGATAAGCATGAAACAGGTAGAGCTATGATTCAGCTAGAAGAAGAAAATACACATAAGCGATTGTCGGAAGTGCTGGATACAAAGAATAAATTGGCGAGAATAAACTGTGGAATTATCAAAACAACAGCTCAAAGTGGCAGTATTGTGATAACAGATAAGGCTAAATATGTTATTTTGGTAGGCATAGGAAAGGTAAAATTGGAAAATACGCTGTACTATTGTGTATCGCAACATTCGCCAATAGCCAAAGTATTGCTTCAAAAACAGGCTGGCGATGAGTTTGTTTTTAATGGAAAAAAGATAAAGATAAAAGAGGTTTTCTAAAATATATTTTGCAATCGCTCTAAACTTTTTATCTAAAAATGCTTGTTTATTAGCAACTAATTCTTATTTTTAAACATTCATACTAAAAAGTAAGCCTAAACTAGCAATAGAACAATAAATTTATTCACTTTATAAAAAATAAGCTTATGTCACAAAAAAATTACAGAATATTTCTTGTAGATGATGATGTCAAAACGCTGATTATGATAAAACATCACCTTGAAAAAAAAATAACATATCCTATTACCGTTAATGTCTTTGCTTATGGTGAAAACTGTTTGGACAGAATAGAGGAACTGCAACCAGACATTATCGTACTCGATTTTTATCTCAATGCCATTAGAGAAGATGCTCAAACAGGCATAGAGATTTTGAAACAAATCAAAAAAATGAAGCCTGATACAAATGTTATCATGATTTCTGGCCAAGAAGACATGGAAACTGCTGTTGAGACTATCCGAAATGGAGCGTATGACTACATTATCAAAAACGAAAAAGCGATGCAACGCCTTGAATTAGTTGTCAATAAAATTATTTATAACGACCAAAAGGCAAGCGAAGCTTAAATAAGAGTCATTAGTTATAAATTTTTGTAGAAAAAATAATGGCAGCTATTCTCGGTTAAACAAAAGAAACTTTTTTTGATAGGGGAAATATACTATTTTTCAATTCAAAAGGCCATAAAAACAGAAAATATTGGTCTTCTTAGCCTAAAAAAATAGTATGTTTAAACTTTTGATAAAAAAAAGTCTTAAAAACTAATTGCTGACACAGGAAAATAAGTAAATGTTTTTTTATAATAAGTAGTTGGACAGAAATAATGATACTTCTCGTTGAAGCTAACACACTGATTATCAATGCGTTAGCAACGAATCGACCGTTTATTAAATAGTGCTTGGCACTTATTTACTTATTTCAAAGCGAAAATAGCCGAAATAATGACAATAAATAACATACATATAATATGTAATGTTTTTAAATCAACAAAAGCAGCTTTTAATCTAAAAAACAAAAGTGAAAACATCAAATATTGACGTTTTCACTTTTTTATTTATGGTTGTATAACATCAAAACTCACATTTTCAAAAGCAACACCATTTACAACAATCGTTAGTTGATGCCGACCAGCATAATGTTTGCGTGTCGTAAAATTTTGAAAAGATTGTGAGCGTTTTATCAAGATTTTGCTACCTGCTTCATAGGTTTTTTCTTTTATCTGAAAAATTTTGGGCGAAGTGTTACCACTTTTTTTCACATAATCTATTCGATATTCTAATCGCAACTTCTGTGAATATGTTGCTATATTTTCTAGAAAAAAAGAAAAATACAACTTTTCGCCAATCTGTACGCTTGCTTTTTCTAAAGCCAAATCAAATACTTTGACAAACTCTGTGCTGCCAAAGCCAAATAAACGCAAAGCTTCGGGATTGGCTTTTTTAAGCAAAGTCCTACAAGCATGTTTCACGAGTTTATCGGTATTTTCGTTGTCGCCATACCAACGTGTTGCTATTTCAATGACTTGTTTAGGCTGATTTTTGGCTATATCATTCAAATTATTGGCTACACTTCGCCGCACATACTCTGATTCATCATTTTTTAGCAGCTCCAAAATAGGAAAAATTGGTGCTGGATTGGCTTTCAAATCTCTCAAAACTCTTCCCCACGGCAACAATGGTCTGCAACCTTCGCTGGCCAAACGCCTCACATGATGGTTTTCATGCTTTGCCCACGCCAACATCTGCTGCATCATTTCCGTTGGTCGTGCCTCGATAAATGGACGTACTGCAAATTCCGAGCTGCCATATTGCGTAAAATAAGCGAGTGCAGGAATAGAAATTTTCCAGTTTTGCAAGCCATAAGTTTCTACAAAATCTGGAAAAAACATGCCTAAAAACTTATCGGTTTTTGGTGCTACTTTTTTCAAAATTTCGATAGATTCACTATAATTTGCTGGCAGAATTTCGTGCAAACTTGCTGTAATATGTCGCATTCTTTCTTTTAAGCTTCGAGCTGGCCAAGCTTCATCAAATATCAAAGTCATAAACTTTTCGCTAGGAAAGCTAGGATAAGCTGCTTCAAAATCTCGGCACAACTGCTCGAAAAATGCTAAATTATACCAATCTTTTAGTGCGGTTGATGTCATTTTCTTTTTTTAATTAACAATAAAAAAATAGATTGTTCCTTATGCCTCAAAAATTCCAATATACTTATTCCGTTTCTTTTTTCTTAAAAGTCCATTCGCTAGTTCCCTCAAACTTATAGGTAATATTTTGTCGTTTAATGCAGTTATCGACAATATTATCTGGAGAAACTTCTACGGTATAAGCTTCAAATTCTTTTTTGATATTAGAATTTTCACTCGTCTCAAAGATAAAATGCAAATCGTTTCTCGTAAGTCGTTCCAAATCAAAGGTTTGTACCTCTGTAAAAGTAATAGGAATGCTTGTGTTATCCATATTTTCGAAATCTATTAGCGGAAAATTGAGGAAGCTAACCGACCATTTTGTTTTGATGCTGTTTTCCCAATACCACGAATTTTGCGTAGATGAAAAGCTGCCTTTAATTTCTGCACCTTCTTCTGTACTATAATAACTATATGTTCCATCGCATTGATAAGTGCCATTTTTGTCGATAACAATTCGATAACCAAAGATAACATCATAGACTTTTGTGTTGCCAATGCTGCTAGAAGTATTAGTAATGACACTTGTTAGCAAAGAATCCGAAAAAGCATCTTGCCGACTAATTTTTACATTTATTTGTCCGCCTACACTGCTAGTGTCGCATTGAGTAGAGCTAAAAGTGGTGCTGGTATCGTGGTCTTCGCTTTGGTCTAAGGTGTAATTTTGCAAAAGCCATTCGCCTTGCAATCTATTGTTTCGAGTATAAATAGATAGAAAAGGGTCTTCGTCGCCATGTCTGCACGACTGCAAAAAAGGGAGTTGAAAAAGTAAAATAAAAGATAGACACCAGAGAGAAAGTTGTCGTTTTTTCATGAATATGCTTTTTTGTCAAACAAGAGAAATAAAATGCCCAATTGTGGAAGCTAAAACGCTGCTTTTAAGTGCCAAGCACTATTTAATAAACGGTCGATTCGTTGCTAACGCATTGATAATCTGTGTGTTAACTTCAACGAAAAGTATCATTATTTCTGTCCAACTACTTAAAAGCGTGAACATCAAAACAGCGTGTATCATAAATAGTGCTTGGCACTTATGCACAAAGGTAAGGTACTTTCTTTATATTTTGCTAAAGTAATGTTTTTGTTAAAGAAAAAAACGAAAAACAAAAGCCTTTTTGTAGTTTATTTTTTTATGAAAAAAGGTATATTTGCATTCAGAATCAATAAAAAATAGCATGATACTAACCAAATTTTACGATTTAATTAGCGAAGAATTATTAGCGATTTTGAAAAAAAATCCTTCAGACAAAAAGCTACATCAACATAAAAGTATTGACCAAAATAAAGGCTATGCTTTGTTGGTTTGGTTTCTAAAATTTTATGGGCAGCAAAGTATTTACAAAACATTTATTACAGAAGGAGATAATGATAATTCGTGTGATATTATTTTTTCAAACAAAAGCACAAAAGACGAAAATATTTTTTATGTCGTTCAATCAAAACATATTAATCTTGCAAAAAATAAAGATAATCAATATTTAAAAAAAGGTAAGCTAGTTACTGAAAAGAATTTTCCTCAGATAAATAAACAGGAATTTGGCTATGCTTTGAATGATTTTAATATTATTTTGAATAGCGAAAAGGAGGGAGGCAAAAATAAAAATTTTGATAAACAATATGCTAAACTGAAAGAACATTTGAGCAATAATGGAAAGGTAAAATTTATTTTTTTTACGTTGGCTCAAACTAATGAGGAAATAAATGATGCAGTTGAAAATTTTAATACAACTTATGCACCAAATGTTAGTTTAGAAATTATTGATATAAAACGCATTAGAAAAGATTATATTGAATTTCAATTCAAGGAAGTTACAACTTCTAATCCTTTAGAATATGCTTACAATTCGGAAGATAGTACTATCGAATTGCCTATTGAGCGTTTGAAGAATACGAAAAGAGATATTTTTGAATTTGAAGGCCGTACAGAAGCTTTTACTTTTCTGCTGAAACCTAAAACAATTCATGCACTTTTTAAGCAATACCGTTTTAGTTTGTTTTTCAAAAACGTGCGAAATCCGCTACATCGTTCGAACTATAACCAAAAAATTGTAGATACTTTGTTGAAAGAACCAGATTCCTTCTGGTATTTCAATAATGGTATTACGGCTATCACAGCAATATTGCCAGATATTGGCATTCATGCCGAAAATATAAAAATTGAAGGCTTACAAATTATAAATGGTGCTCAAACGGTATATTCGATTTATTCTGCTTATGAAAATGCAAGTTTGATAGAGCAAAAAGCGATGGATAAATATGCAAAAATATCGCTTCGCCTAATTGGTTCGAGTAATGAACGCTTTAATCTTCAAATAACACGATATACGAACTCTCAAAATC
This sequence comes from Chitinophagales bacterium, assembly GCA_049613665.1. Classification (GTDB taxonomy): domain Bacteria; phylum Bacteroidota; class Bacteroidia; order Chitinophagales; family UBA2359; genus JBMZCV01. Next base: position 46,393 of record JBMZCV010000014.1, read on the forward strand.
CAATGCTGGATAGAGACTTTTGGGCAAATGATGCCGTACAACAAAAACTACAAAATGAGTCTTTTCAAACTGATATGTGGTATGAAAAAAGACGTGGCGAGTTTCAGATAAGTAAAGAAAAGCAAAAGGAATTAGGAATTAGTATTATCCCTAATTTTAAATTTATTTCATCTTATGTTGCGTTTCATTTGCAAAACCCTTTTTATGCTATTTATAGGTTAGATGATTTTTTTGTATCAAGAAAAGAGCATGAAAATGGATTATATGAAGAAATTTTTAATATACATAAGGCAAAATTTGAAGATATGTATGCTGCGAGCTTTGTGTATGCTAGTTTGTTAAAAATGGTAAATAAGGTAATGAAGCTTGAAAAAAAAACAAATCTTACAAAAGAGGAACAATTTGGTATGTTGCCAGCCCTTGCATTATCTAGAATTGTTATGGAAAAATATTTTGCAAAAATAAGACCTCAAAAAGATGGAAAAAAAATGAATTTGAGTCGCTACCTTATAGAATTGAGTAAAACTAAAAAAGAAAAAGATGTAGTCCATTTAAAAAAAATTTTAAAATATTCTTTTACTGTACTTTTATCTTTTCTAGAAAAAAATACCAATGATAAGAAAGGTGCTGAAAAACGCTTTGACAAGCTAATGACAACACCTAACTTTTATGATGTACTTGTTCACAAAGTGGAAGAAGAAGAACTAGATATTAAGGCTATTCATGCGATTGATGTAAATATGTTTGAATAAGCTTTCCTCTCCAAAAAAAAGAAAAAAAGCCCACAAGCTCACACACTCGCAGACTTCATTTTCTTAACCCAAAAAAAATCATCATTAGACCTGTTACTTATTAAGTCATTTTGTTTGTTTTGTGTTATTA